>CAZLII010000046.1:1198-12864 GCA_964559065.1 uncultured Nitrospirales bacterium
AGGACCTCCGACTCCAGCACAAGTTCGTCAAAGAACTCCCCGATATGATGGGCAAACTGGGCCACCTCGACACCCTGATCGAAAATCAGGAGAAACGCGCGCGCCGCAGCGGCCTTTCCCGCAAAAGTTGCGAAAACATCTTCAAGCGCATCGCCAATTACCGCGCGCAACAAGTCGAAATCATTCACCAGTTCGCGCTCAAGTCCAAGGAAATCATGAAAATCGGCCGCAAGATCAAAGGACTCAAGCGCCGCATCGCCGCCGCCCGCGACGAAATTGACCGCGTCGAACGCGAAGTCGGATTCCCCTTCGAGCAAATCCACAAAATGGCCGTGCAAATCCGGCGCAACGCCGCCGTCGCCAAACGCCTCGGCGTGGAAAAAGAGATCATCCTCGACGCCGAACGCCGCCTTACCATGGCCCACCGCAAGATCGCCCAGATTGAAACCGACGCCAAACTCAACACCGACGAGATCAACGCGCTCATTGATGTGATCAAGGCCAAGGAAGAAAAAATCTACGCAGCCAAAATGGAACTCGTCGAGGCCAACCTTCGCCTCGTCGTCAGCATTGGCAAGAAATACACCAACCGGGGCATGTCCTTCCTCGACCTCATTCAGGAAGGCAACATCGGCCTCATGAAAGCCGTGGATAAATTCGAGTACCAGCGCGGCTACAAATTCAGCACCTACGCCACCTGGTGGATTCGGCAGGCCATCACCCGGTCCATCGCCGACCAGGCCCGCACCATCCGCATTCCCGTGCACATGATCGAATCCATC
The DNA here is from genome assembly GCA_964559065.1 of uncultured Nitrospirales bacterium. GTDB lineage: Bacteria > Hydrogenedentota > Hydrogenedentia > Hydrogenedentales > CAILVY01 > CALEDJ01. The sequence continues at coordinate 1,981 of CAZLII010000046.1, forward strand.
AACAAACTCGTGCGCACCAGCCGGCGACTCGTCCAGGAATACGGCCGCGAACCCAACCCCGAAGAAATCGCCGACGAAATGCAGATGTCTTCCGACAAGGTCCGGTCCATCCTCAAGATCGCCCAGGAAGCCATCAGCCTCGAAACTCCTGTCGGCGACGAAGGTGACTCCAGTTTCGGCGACTTCATCGAAGACAAGGGCGCAGAAAGCCCCGCGAATTCCACGGCGTTCAGCGTATTCCAGGAAAAACTCGACGAAGTGCTCGGCACCCTTACCGAACGCGAAGAAAAAGTGCTCCGCCTCCGCTTCGGCCTCGGCGACGGCTATCCCCGCACCCTCGAAGAAGTCGGCAGCGTCTTCAACGTCACCCGCGAACGCGTCCGCCAGATCGAAGCCAAAGCCCTGCGAAAAATGCGCCACCCCACCCGATCCCGCGAACTCAAATCCTTTGTTGACTGGAGCCTCTCCTCCTAGGTATTGTTGTTAATAAGAATAAAAAGGTAATGGCAACTCGTTCGGAGCCTTTCCTCTCAGGAAACCTTGATACCGCGCGGCGCAGGGGAACTCCTTTCCCGCCGCATGCCCACGCTGGAAAACGGGCCCTTAGCTCAGCCGGTCAGAGCAGGTGACTCATAATCACTTGGTCGCAGGTTCGAATCCTGCAGGGCCCACCATTTTATAACTCCTTCTATAACAGTAGTTTATGCTGCTTACAAAAATTCGAAAAACAGCGCAAATGTCAGCATTGGGCATGAATGATATTGCGATAACATACCGACCCATCGGCTTCACCCACAGCGCGCACCGGGTCTTGGAGAAAACGCTCATTCAACCGGCCTGCGGGCAAGGTTGCCGCGGATGGGTGGAGGTGTTTCCGGATTTTGCTGAGGGCTTACGCGACTTGGAAGGCTTCTCCCATATATTCCTGTTCTATCATTTCCACCATGCGCCGCCAGTGAAGTTGATCGTGGAACCCTTTCTCCAGGATATCGAGCGGGGGCTGTTCGTGACCCGCGCGCCCTGCCGGCCCAATCCCATCGGGTTGAGCGTCGTTCAATTGATCCGCCGGGAAGATAATGTGCTGCATTGCGATGGCTTGGATGTTCTGGACGGCACCCCCATTGCTGGACATCAAACCGTATACGGCGAAATTCGACCGTATCGAAACCCCACGCAACGGCTGGAAGGATGCGATAGACGACACAAGCGCCCGTCAACGCGGCTGACCGCATCCTTTATCTCGCTGACAACGCCGGCGAGATCGTTTTTGACCGGCTGTTAATTGAGGTTTTGGCGCGGAGAAGGTGACAGTCGCCGTGCGCGGCGGCCCGGTGCTCAACGACGGAAGCATGGAGTATGCCGAGGCCCACCGGCCTTACGGAATTGGTCAATGTCATTGACAATGGTTCCGATGCGCCGGGCGCGGGCCACCAGGGCAGGGTCTTGTCCCACGGTGCAAAGGTGCCGCCCTGGTGCGTATAGACGAGTTCCGGCGGCAGTCCGGCCGCGCGCGCTTCTTCAACCAGCATGATGAGGTAACCGCGGACAATCCGGGCGATATCGTCGCGTGTCAGTTCTCCGGATTGCCCGCATTCCACTCAGTACCCGGCGCGTTGTTGACGAATACATATCGCGGCATCTCACTGGCTGCGCCCAAGGCGATCGTCAACGCGCTGAAATACATTAATGCCATGCGGCGCAACCCCATAACTTACGGCCCGATTTCTGAAAGACAGCCACGCGGTCTTGATGACACAGCGTTTCAGGGATTCATCTCGTAGGCGTCTTTGAGCGGAAACACCTGACCGGTCCAGACGCTACTGTAACGGTCTGTGTTGAATGCAGGTTTCATGATCATCTTGCGGCAGTATTCGACCTGCTCGGGCGTGGAACTGGGTTTACCGAGAACCTGGAGGGCGAACTTCGAGAAGTCACGCACCATGAAATCGATAATCTGGTCCACCAGATCGTCGCCAATGTCGTAGATACGGGCGTTTTCAAGCACCAATTGGCCGTAAACTACGAGCGTGAAGAGTTCGCCGACGCTCAGAAGAAAGTCCGTGTCTTTCTGTTGTTCCTTCGTCGGCGGCGCAGCCATCAGTGATTCCCTAAACAAAGCAATCTGTTGTTTGAAGGTATTCACGTTCGGCAAATCATAATCGTCATATGCCCCCGCGTAATCATGGAACTGAATTGCACCCAAGCCGCGCGCCGGTCCCTGTTTGAAAAGAAAGTCATCGTTGCGCGCTTCACGCTGTTGCGCCACATCGGGAAATGTCCTGGGATTGAAGAAATAATTCGGCATGAACTTGACGATGAGCGCGATGTTGACATGCACCGTGCCTTCAAGTTTCGGCAGGGCGCGGATATCGCGCGCCGCCATCTCGAAATACATGTCCTTCTCGAAGCCCTTGGCGGCGATGACGTCCCACAGCAGGTTGATGACCTCCTCACCCTGGGTGGTGACTTTCATTTTGACGACTGGATTGTAGAGCAAATAACGGCGATCTTCCGGCGACGCCGCGCGCATATAGTCGGCGGCACGGAGCGCAAACAATTTCATGGCCACAAGCCGCGCATAGGCGTCCGTGAACAACTGTTTTACGTGCGGGAAATCGGTGACCTTCATGCCGTAGAGTGTGCGGTTTGCGGCATGCCTGACCGCCTCGTACATGGCATGGGTGCAGATGCCTATCGAGGCCCAGCCAAGGTTGTACTTGCCAATGTTCACGGTATTCAGCGCGCAGTCCCAGGCGTATTGCCCCCTGCTGAGAATCTCCGATTCGGGGATGGGATAATTGTGCAATGCGAATTCGGATACATAGGACTGGCTGTTGACCACGTTCTTAACCAATTCATACTTCTTGTGGCGATAGTTCGCGTTGAAAAACACGTAATCGCCGCTGTCCGCCATCTTTCCGAAAACAGAGACCATCTCGGCCTCATTGCCGTTGCCGATGTAATATTTTGAGCCGTTGGCCCTGTAGCCGCCCGCGCCGTCAGGGTCGAGGCGCATTTCGGTGGAATAGACGTCTGCGCCGTGTTCTTTCTCGGAGAGGCCAAAAGCAAAGATGGCGCCCTCCCGCAACAGTTTTGCCGCGCGCCGCTTCAGGGCTTCATTTTCCGACATCCAGATGGGGCCAAGCCCCAAAATTGAAACCTGCCACGTGTACCAATAGTGAAGGCCATAGAAAGCCAGAATCTCGTTGAACTCACAATTGCGCCAAGTATCCCAGCGGCAGTCTCCGTCACCGTAAGCGGCGGGCGTCAGCAGAGTCGCAAACAATCTCTCATGTTTCTGAAATTCGAGGAAATCTGAATACCACTTGAAGGTGCGGTCGTCCTCCTTCACTTTGGTCAGGCCCTTTCCCTCAAAAAATTCTATCGTCTTGAGCATGATCTCACGGGAACGTTCGTCGGGATAGGGACGCTTGTGCTGCTTGGGATTGAGTAAAATCATATGGACACCTCACTCGGTTGAATCTTTCTGAAAATCCATACTGAGCATAGCACAGCGCGCGGCAATGTAACTATTCGCCGATAAACCCGTGGGCGCGGCCCATGTAGTAGGCGAGTAGATAGGGTACGCCCTCGCGCAGGCGCGCGCCGTTGCCATTGTAAGTGAGCGCCCAAGGGTCCAGGTCCCAGTAAATCTCGTGTCGCTCGTCAATCGGGAAAACCTGTCCGTCACGCTGTCCCCCGGCGCTGGCCGATTGGCCGAATTCTTTCCTGAGAGGCTTCATGTCAATCCGGTGCGCATTGGACATGGGCCAGTCTATCAGGTCAAGCGGAAAACGTTTCAAAGTATCTATGCCGTCCTCAAAACATGACTTCGGCGGAGACAGGTCTGTGTCGCCCCAATGGTCTGTGCGCACCTTGCCGAGGCAGCAGGCGGCATAGACAAAGTTCGCAAAGGGATTGCGCTCCAATCTTTCATACTGCCAGTGCACATGAATCGCGTGATAATACATGCTGAGCAGTTTGGGATCGGTCTCGTAGCGGATCAAATGATAGTAATTCATGAAAGCCATATTGTCGTCGGGCTGGTGTCCGGCGTTGTCCGGGCCTGGCAGGCATTTTGGCTGGGTCATGCCGTTCATGCCGTAACCGTGATCCAGGGCGAGTTCGAGATAGGCGTCCCGGTATTTCGGGTCGCCCGTGATGTGGTGGGCGATGGAGAGGTAGGCCAGGATGCTGAAGGAGTTCAACCCGCGCTCGTCGCACCAGGCTTCATTGCTGTTCAGGTCATCGGGGGAAAAACGGGCCCAGCGGGTGGGCCGGCCGTCATGATCAACGAGGTTGTATCCGTGCGTGAGGATGTGATCCATGATACGCCTGACGACTTCGCGCACCGCTTCTTTCTCGGCCTCGGTTCTGCAGACATGGTCGAAGTAGATGGCGTACCCGAAAAAGTGGCCGTCGAGTTCATCTGAACTGGAATCATTCTTCCAATACCATTCGCCCGATGCGTCAATGGGCCAGCGGGGCTGGATGATTTTCCAGAGGGTGTCCGCCGCATTGCGCCGGAGGTCATAGGCCAGGTCGTATTGAGGATTGGGATCCGGCTCGGAAATAGGCAGCACCGCTCGCGCAATGAACCCTTTCGGTGCAGGATGGCTGCCGCCCTGGGGCACTTCGCTGAGAAAAGCAAGAGCGCGGAAAGCGTTGGCGGCGTCCTGTTTCAGTTTATCCCTCCCGGTGACCGCATAACCGAGGCTTACCGCACCGAGGTAGAGTCCCGTGAAATGACCGTCGTTATCGGTATATACCGGCACGGCGGTGCTCTTGTCGCCCGGAATGGAGAGTTCGGCCGGATTCACATATCCAAAAGCCGTGCGCCGGTGGTGTTTTTCGATTTCCTCTTCGTAAAACGCTGCTTTCCCAGCCAGCGTCATCGGCTGAAAGGCGATGCACGAGACGCCGCGCGCCGTCGCAATCCAAGCATTTCCATCGTCGTCCACGGCAATATCCCGGACATGATTGTCGAGCAGCCAGCGCCTGCCCTGGCGAAACGCCCATGAGCCGTCACGGTAATGGATTGCGCCGTTGGTCGTGCCAAACCAAATCCCTTTAGGCCCTGCGGCCATACAGGTGAAGTCGTTATATGGCAAGCCATCGGCGCCGGTAAAGAGACGCCATTCCGCATCGGTTATGCGATAGCCCACGCCCTGTGGAGAGGCGAACCAGAGGGTTTCAGATGCGTCATAGGCAACCGCACGCACGTCAATCGGCGCCCAGCGCTCCGCTCCCTGCCGGGGAAGCGCCATGCGCCAATTCCCACTCTTCGAGATATAGAGTCCCGTGTCGGCCGCGACGGCAAATTCCCCCCGGTTTTCAGCCACCGCTCGAATCACTACGTCGCCGCCCGCCAGTTTCTTCAGTCGCGCAGCCTGTCGTTTATCGAGTGTCATTCGAGAAGCCGCGACTGGCTCAGCCGTTGCTTTTGATCGCCAACGGTCGCCGTCGAGAACAGCGTTCCCCTGCGCAGTTTCCACGACAATGGCGCCACGCGCATCCCTGCCGACCCGCCGAACGTCATTGTCCGGCAAGCCCTGATCCGTCGTATATGCCCTGTGCATCTGTTGCTCGAAAGCGCCCGTGGCAATCGGCAATTCACAGGCGGTTTCCGGGTTGCGCCCCTCCCCGCCCGCTACGCATAGCAGCGTCGCTGCAAAAAACATCACGCGCATGTGACTCTCCTGCGTTGATAGGAAGACTCAGGTCGTGGATTGTTGAGGGATTCCTCCTCAGTCTGACGACACGCTGTCATCAATACACCATCACCCGATCGATCAGGCATGTCCCGTTGGGGCCGGGTTCGGAATGATCCAGTAATTGGCCGTTATACGGAATCTTTCCCACCGCCACGCTCTCAAAGTCGCCTGAAAGGTTTCCGTTGTGATCAAATTGCCAGACAGTTTCGAAAGTGATGCCGTCGGTGCTGGTTTCCACCACGCCGGAGGTCGCCAGCCATCGAACCCGGACATGAATCCATTCATGGGGATTGTGTTTGCCAAAGAGGCGCTGCTCGCCAAAGAGGTCTGATTGAAGCAACCCGTCACTGCGGAGTCCGACCCGAAATAGTGCGCCGCTTTTCCCGCGCAACAGCACTGACGGCCCCCAGGACATGCCGTCGTCGTCGCCCTGTTTCATCCTGAATTCAAATCCCTGCACAGGCGATTTCAGCGGGTGCGTGAGAAAAGCGTAAGTATGGGCCTTCGCCGTGACAGCCAGCACGCCATCCCTTAAGGAAAATGGAGCATCGTTGCGCGGCGACACACTCGCCGACCATTTGATCTGGCCGTCTCCGGTTGCCGCCAATAACGGCTCATTCCATTCCGGCCAGCCTCTCAATGCGCGCTGTTCTTCCCTGCGGAGACGGGATAACTTCGCAACATTTATTTGTCGCTCTTTGATCCCCTCATTGACTGTTTCGCGCAACTCAGGCATCAGGCGCGACCGGTAGTCCTTGACGACCTCCATCGTCTTGGGGTTCGACAGCCACGACGCGATGGTGTGCATCCTTGCATTCGCCATCAGGAGTTTATCTACAAGTTCGCGCGTAGGGGGCGAGCAGTTGTTGCACAGGACGCCGATGCTGTTGCTGGTATTGTAACAGGACACAAAGTATCGCAGGTAGTTGAAATCCGTATATGCGGCATCTCGGCCTTCGCCCCGCAGAATGTAGTCAACGTAAGCGTCCGCCTGCGGCAAGAAACACAAGCCGGGACCCAGTGCGGTTGTAGAATGCCATTCGAGAAGGCCATCCTCGCCCAGCAACGTCCGCGTGCGGCGTGCCAATGCGTACAGCGCTGCCGGGCTCTCGATATACTGCCCGTCAAAATACAATCCGTCCGGTTTGTAATCGCGCATTACTTTGGCAATCTCGTGCATGAACAAATCAATATTGACCCCGTCCGGCCAGCCCGGAGGAAAACCCGTCACGCTGAAATTGTCAAAACTGTTCATTGCCTGCGATTCGATAGGGGTGCCCTTCAGGAAATAATACGGGCTGGTATAGACGATGAAGCGCATGTTTTGGCCGTGGATGGTCCCGCGTACGCGGGCGAACTCGGCCTCGCCCAAACGCGGTTCAAAAGCCAGATTCCAGTCTTTCCACAACATGACCTCCGACTGCAGCAGGATGATATTGCCCTCCCTTGACCATGCAATCAGGTCCGAATCCGGCGGATAGCCGACCTCATTTGACCAGTGCCACACGATATGTTCATTGAGAGAACGATTCCAGTCAAAAGGCTTGGGCGGGCAGATGGAAATCCAGAGAACGGCATCCGCCGGAAGCGTGTAGCGCGCGACGACCGTCTCGTAAGGATTGACCGCTGATTCAAGCCCCGGATCTGAACCAAACAGACCGAATCCGCCCCACTCGTCGAGCATGAGATAATTCGACTTGTACTGTGCGCTGAACGCGATGTCAATAGCACGTGATATCTCCAACGTGACGGGTTCGTGGGCATGAAACATGAATAGAGAATCACCGTTCACGCGCATGTCGAGTCCGGGTGCGTCAAATCGGGTGAACGCGAATCCGGGTCCGGAATGCTCCCATTCCGTCAGTTTCACGCCGCCGTTAATACGAATGCGCGCCATCTCGCGCGGTTGGCCAATCCGTTGGCGGAATACGCCAATGCCGGACGCATCGAGTTCGAATGAAGCGCCGGTCGTCACAACACTGAGACTGTCGGGGCCGCGCCGCGCGCTTTCGACGGTCATTCCCCGTTGTGCATCAGGAAATACCCGGGGATCCATCAACTCCTGGAATGAAGGCGCCGTCGCCTGGGCCAAGGGCAACGGACTTAGGACGCACATGCCCAAAAGGAGGATGAAGAGCGCCTGAGTGTATTTTTCTTTACGCCAACAGGATTCTCGCATGACATAGACTCCAAACACCTATCGAATATGGTCAGAAACATGACAAAACTGGGAGTTGAATTCCGTTCAATCATGATTTCCCTGCTTCCATCCAATTCATTGTGATGTCTACAACGCATGTAAAAGCCATGGGGGACGACCTTCGGCGTAATGCTGATATTGCCCATGGCAAGACCTTCTACGCCACTCCCATAAGGCCCTTCCTTTGCTCGTATTGCGATGTTCTCCAATTACAGGTTGTCAAGGGACGATATCGGCAACCCGGTTAGTCGGATTTCCCACCGTGCGCATCAGCATGAACCTCTACTGTCGCGGTCGGCTTGTTTCAAGCAGCATGGCACACGGCGCACGGCGCAGACAAATCAGTCGGGCGATCCGGTTCTGGACAACAACAGACTGCTTTCCCGATAATCACTGAATAGGAGAGTCATTGAAACCAAGAGAATTAAGGGGCATATTATGAAGCATACGATTTCGTGTCTCGTGAAGAATCAACAGGGCGTTCTGGCGCAGGTCAGTGCGGCTTTTGCGGCAAAAGGCATCAATATTGAAAGCCTTGCCGTAGCTGAAACGGAGAATCCCGCCGTCAGTCGGGCCACGATTGTGGTGTCCGGGCACGACGTCACTGTGGCGGAAGCGGAGCGGCAGTGTGAATTGCTGGACGTGGTAATTCGCCTTGAAGATTTGGCCAGCGCGGAGTTTTACGCGAGAGAACTGATGCTGGTGAAACTCCGGGTAGGTCCCGATACCATTCCCTCCATCATGCAGGCGGCGGAATTGTCGCAGGCGCGGGTGATCGGTATGAGCGATCTCACCATGACCATTGAACTCTCTGGCGAACACCGCGCGTTGGATGCATTCCTCACCCTGATACGGCCGCTGGGCATTGTCTCCCTCGCCAGAAGCGGACTGATTGCGGTTTCGGTCGGGGATGAGGATTTGCGCGGGGATTCGACATGACATCGGCGCCGATACGCACCTTTGCGGAACTGTTGGACAGCGCCCGCAGATGCAACAAGCCGCGCATGGCCGTGGCGGCCGCCGGGGAAAGCGCGGTTATTGCCTCTGTGGCCCATGCCATGAAAGAAGGTTTGATAGCGCCGGTGCTTGTCGGCGACGCCGCCCATATTCAGGAGATTGCCGCGCGGCAGTCCGTTGATTTGCACCAGGCGGAAATCATCAACATCTCCAATCCGGTGGAGGCGAGCGCCATGGCGGTTCGTCTGGTGCATGAAGGTCAAGCCGATCTGGTCATGAAAGGACTGGTGACCACCAAGGAATTTGCCCGAGCCATTCTCAATCAGGAATTCGGCATGCGGTGGGGCCGTCCCTTGAGCCATGTCGCCATCATAGAATCCCCGGACCAATCGCGGTTGATGCTGCTGACGGATTCCGGGATCAACATCCGGCCGCGTTTCAACCGCAAAATCGCCATCGTCCGCAATGCACTCTGCGTCGCAAACGCCCTTGGGATTGCAGTGCCCAAGGTCGCGGTGATTGCCGCCGTCGAGACGGTGGAACTGCCGGCCATGCCCGCGACCCTCGACGCTGAACTCCTGCGGCGAATGGGCGATTCCGGAAAATTCGGCCCGTGCGTCATTGACGGCCCGTTGTCCATGGACAACGCACTCGACAGCCAGGCCGCCGAAATCAAGAGCCGCCGCAGCCCGGTGGCGGGACATGCCGACATCATTGTCGCCCCCGACATCGAAACCGCAAACGCCATCTACAAGACCATCCGGCACCTTGCCCGGCGGGAAATTGCAAGCGTCGTCATCGGCGCGGCGGCCCCCGCCGTCGTCGCCAGCCGTTCAGATTCCGCCCTGAGCAAATTGTACAGCATCGCTCTTGGCGTCCTTACCTCACAGGGCATTCCGGTACGCCTCTGAAAGGCGAATGATAACCGGCAATCAAAGCAATGGTGTATGCATGCTTTTGACGACTGCACCATTTCCCAAGGCGTCGGGTGCGAGATGAACGGTGCGCCGATATCCATAAATCATTTGCGTATATTGGTTGCTTTATCACATGCTGTAACGTCCTCGAAGACCAGCGAACCTTCCTCGTCCCTCTTGACTCCCATGAATCCCAGGGGATAACCTGTTGATATGACATGGCTCTTCACACAACATATTTCAGCGATTGCGGCCGCGGCGGCGCCCGCCGGTGGCGCGTTGAACACCGCCTCGGCATATGCCGGCTGGGGCGAAGTCTGCGTCAAACTGATCGTTGCTGCGGTGCTTTCCGGAGTGCTGGGCTATGAGCGCCAGCGCAAGGGACGCGCAGCGGGGCTGCGCACGCATATCCTGGTGTGCCTCGGCGCAACGCTGGTCATGGCGATATCCGACCTGCTTGCGCGGGAATGGGTCAGCGCGGACATGCCGGTCTGGCTGGACCGGGGCCGCATCGCGGCGGGGGTCATCACGGGCGTGGGCTTTCTTGGCGGCGGCGCGATCCTGCATTTTGGCCGGGAACAGCGCGGGCTGACCACGGCGGCCATGATTTGGTTTGTGGCGGCTTTGGGCGTGGCCATCGGCGCAGGATTCCTGCTGATTTCGGTGCTGGCCACCATTATCGCCATGGCCGTCGTGGTTGGATTTCAGAGTCTGGAGCGTTTCATGCCGTCGCGGGGATATTTCCTCCTAACCGTGCGCTTGCCGCACACTGACGCGGACCTCTCGGCGATAGGCAAACGGATTTATGAAGCGACGCATTGCAGGGTGATCGCCGCCCGCATGAAATACACCAGCAGCGAAGCGGAAACCACCCTCGTTTTCCGGGTGGAAGCGCCGACCACCGAGGCTTTCTCCATTCTTGCCCAACAAATCCATGCGGTGATGCCGTCCGCATCGCGGTTCACGCTGGAACTTCAGAACTGAAGCGACCAGCGGGTTTCTCCCCCCGTACCGGCGTGAAACGATATCTCAATGACTTGGCGGTCAACCCGGAAGGGGGCCGCATTGCCATTCAGATGGGCTGCCTGAACTGCAT
>CAZLII010000047.1:0-7466 GCA_964559065.1 uncultured Nitrospirales bacterium
GCGCCGTCTATTCGGCGCTTTGGCTGGATTGAAGATAGCGGCCTAGAAAACCCAGCCAAAGCGCCGAGCAGACGGCGCACTCCACACCCGAAAAGGGCTACACTGTTCGCAAACCGAAAGGATGCGGCCATGTTGATTGTTCATGTGTACTGCGTGGTCAAGCCAGACGCGGTGGATGCGTTTCGGGAAGCGACGCTGGAAAATGCGCGCAACAGTGTGCAAGAGCCCGGCATTGCGCGCTTCGATGTGATCCAGCAGCAGGACGATCCCACCCGATTCATGCTGGTGGAGGTCTATCGGGACGCGGATGCCCCGGCGCGCCACAAGGAAACCGCGCATTACCAGCGCTGGCGCGACGCCGTCGCGCCGATGATGGCCGAGGCGCGCCGAAGCGAGAAATACGTCAATTGTTTTCCCGACGACGCCGGATGGTGATACACTGACATGGGCCGCCGCGCCAGCGAGCGTAAACGAATGGAGGGCGATGTCATGCGTCACATGGTTTCGCAACGCCAAGGGAGGAAGCGCGCCGCACGCTTCCGCTGCGCAGCAACGGCATGCCTGCTGTGCTTTGCGTTCGGGGCATTCGCACAGGGAACCCTGACGGTGGAATACCCGCCGCCGCGCCCCGAAGCGCAGCCAGCGGATTTCTGGCACGAGAACCTCGAACCAGAAGACCACCGCGAACCCCCGCCCCTCCGCGTGCCGGATGGCGTCCGGCTGTTGTCGCGCGGAAAACCCGTCACCGCGAGCGTGGAAACGCCGCGCCGGGGAACGCTGGCGCAAATCACCGACGGCGACAAGGGCTTCGGTCCGGAAAGCGTCGTGGAACTCGGCCCCGGCCTCCAATGGGTCCAGATTGACCTGGAAGAGACGGCGGAAATCCATGCTGTCGCCGTGTGGCACAATTACGACGCCAAACGGGTCTATTTCTGCGTCATCGTCCAACTGTCCAATGATCCCGAATTCAAGGAAGGCATGCGCACACTCTACAACAACGACTTGGACAACGAAGCGGGACTCGGCGCAGGCAAGGACAAACTCTACGTCGAAACCCACAAGGGCCGCCTGATTCCCGCCGCCGGCGCGCGCGCCCGCTACGTCCGCCTCTACACCAAAGGCAACAGCAACAGCGCAAACAACCACTACATCGAAGTGGAAGTCTTCGGCAAACCACAGGGTGGGTGAGACATACCCTGAAAAACCTTCTCTCTCATAGAGAAACGTGGTGTGAGGAAAAGGAAAAAGCAGAAAATCCCCTCTCCCGCTGGGAGAGGGATAGGGTGAGGGAAAGGAGAACAATCATGCAACACCTGCGGCGGACGCACAGCATAGGTTTGGCCTTGGCATCGCTTCTTGCCGGGTGCTTCTTGTTCGGCATTTCAAGAACAATGCATGCCGAGGAGTTGGAAGAAATCAAGATTGAGTTGCCAGAACAATTCTTCGGGGGAACACCCGTTCCTGCCTTTGGACTCAATCTTGAACCCGAAGACTACAAAGAGCGGCCGCCTTTCAAGGCGCCCAGAGGAACCGTCCTGGTGTCAAGAGGCAAACCGGTGACCAGCAGTTTCAAGACGCCGATATTTGGCCGTCTGGAGCAAATCACCGACGGCGACAAACACTATGCCAGAAAAAGTCTGGTAGAACTCGGGGCGGGTCTGCAATGGGTGCAGATCGATCTCGAAAGAGAATATGAGGTTTTCGCCATTCTTGTTTGGCACTTCCACGAAGGCAAGCGCGTGTACTTCGATGTTGTCGTGCAGTTGTCCAACGATCCGGATTTCAAAGAAGGCGTTGTCACGGTGTTCAACAACGATCACGACAATTCATCGGGTCTTGGCGTCGGCGAAGACAAGGCATATATCGAGAATTACCAAGGCAGGCTCATTCCAGTGAGCGGCGTCAAGGCCCGTTACGTTCGCCTTTACAGTGACGGCAACACCCACGACGACCTGAATCACTATGTCGAAGTGGAGGTTTTCGGTCGCTCGGAAAATGCCGCAGGCAACGACCGGCAATAAAGTTCTGCAGGGCGGGTGCAGCAAAGCACAGCCCGCCGTGATTGTATCCTTCTCGTCACACCGCTCCTGCGGTGTGACGCACCACGCGGGCGCTCCGCGCCCGGAAACAATGGTGGGTTCCATTACGCTTCGCTTCATTTCACCCACCCTACGCGACTACGCGACTTGACAGCGACAGTTTCATTGGCTATACTTGGGCTATACATCAGGAGACAGCGACATGGTCACGAGAATTCAGAAATGGGGCAACAGCCAGGGCTTGCGCCTGCCGGTGGATATCCTCGAAAGCGCCGCGCTGGTCGTCGGCGATGAGGTTGCCGTCACCGCGAAGGACGGCGTGATTACCATCAGGCCGGCGCGGCGCATCCGGGGGAAATGCAATCTGCAGGAATTGGTACGGAAAATCCCGAAAAACTATCGTGCGGAAGAGGCGGATTGGGGAGACCCGACCGGACGGGAGACTTGGTGACGCATGCCATACATTCCGGCCAAAGGCGACTATGTATCGCTCACCTTTACCCCGCAATCCGGACACGAGCAAAAAGGCCGCCGCCCCGCCTTGGTAATCAGCAACACCCTTTTCAACAGGCACACCGGCCTTGCCATTGTCTGCCCATTGACCAACACCAGCCGCAATTTCCCCTTCCATGTCTCCGTGGGGGATGATGCTCCGGTAACCGGCTATATCATGGTTGAACAGGTCAAATCTCTCGACTTCCGCAGTCGCGAGGCCAAGCGCATTGGCAGGGCATCGAAGTCCGTGCTTGAGGAAGTGCTCGCCTTGCTTGACGCGTGTATCTATTGACATGCCCCAATCAATCTGTGCAAGGTGAATACAACGAAACGAAACCCACCATAATGTGCTGCGCGCAAAATATGAAAGCGGCGCCGGAATTTGCTATACTTTGTTTCCCGTCGGAAATGCCGCCGTGAATATCAGGCGGCGTTTCGCGTCCATAAAGACGGTGAACAATCCAACATCACCACTGTGCAACGGTGTACGGAAACGCGCGACAGGGCCGGCAAGACCGGGCGCCGATGCTTGCCGGGGGTGTCATGGAAAACAAAAAAGAGCGCGTCGAAACATGGCGCAAAAGGAGAAAAACATGAAAGAAGTTGTGGGAATCTGTGGGATGGTGGCCCTCTTGGCGGTGGCCGGATGCCTGTTTCTTGGCGTTGTGGGGACGGCGCATGCCGAGGATTTGGAGGAAGTGAAGATTGAACTTCCAGAGCCGTTCTTCGGCGGCACGCCGCTGGACTACTGGGGTCCGAACCTGGAGCCGGAAGACTACAAGGATCGCCCGCCATTCATGGCGCCGAAGGGTACGGCAGTGGTCTCCAAAGGCAAGCCTGTGACCAGCAGTTTCAAGAACCCGATTGTGGGCCGGCTGGAGCAGGTCACCGACGGCGACAAAGATTACGCGAAAACGAGCCTGGTGGAACTGGGCGCGGGCTTGCAGTGGGTGCAGATTGACCTGGAAAAAGAGCACGAGATTTATGCCATCCTGGTGTGGCATTTCCACGAGGGCAAACGCGTGTACTTTGATGTGGTGGTTCAGGTGTCCAATGATCCGGATTTCAAGGACGGCGTGACCACGGTGTACAACAACGACCATGACAATTCTTCCGGGCTTGGCGTCGGCAAGGACAAAGAGTACATCGAAAACCACAAGGGCCGGTTGATCCCGGTGGACGGCGCGAAGGCGCGGTATGTGCGCTTGTACAGCAACGGCAACACAGCCAACGACATGAACCACTATGTGGAGGTGGAGGTGCTGGGTCGCGCCCTGTGATGGGGCTTGGCAGCGTTTTCAGCAACCCCCGGCGTGATGCGCCGGGGGTTGTTTTTTGGGCTGGGGACAATTTGTCGGACGGGTCGGACCAGTCGGACGGGTCGGACTGTGTTATGGCCGGTCTCCGGCGTGTCCGCCGTAGCCTTGCGCGAAGGCGGGACCGTGCCACGCCGCCGACCGCAGGTCTCCCGCTATTTCAACGCACCGAGGGCGCGTCCGGCACGGATGCGCATGGCCGGCAATTTCTCAGCGAACTGTGCGAGGTCCTCGGGCGCGGGCCAGGGCGGGAAAAACTTCTTCGTCGTCCATTCCTCGAGTTCGCGGTCCTTGATGTGTCCGGCAGCGATGGCGTTTTGCACCGCGACCAGATATTCGTAGTCTTCCATGCCGTCGCGGAGGCGTTCGAGCCGGATTGACGGCACAGGCGCATCCGGACCTGGGTAGATCAGGCAGCCGGACCCATCCTCCGCGCCGCGCCATAACACCGGGCGCTGCGCGTACAGTTCCTGCCAAACGCGTGGCCACTGGTTCAGGGCGGGTGAGTAGAATCCTTCGTAGTCGTGCGCCCAGCAGACCCACGGGATCAGGCGCGCCTCGATGGGCAGCGCATCTGCAGCGAGTGAAGGGAACGCATCCCGCGTGATTAGCAACCATGGCGCGATGGACGCGATGGGGTCCGAAACGCCCATTTCGGTTTCCATCTCCAGATCAATTTCCGCGATGCCGATCGGACCACCGCCAAGGCTGTTGCGAAACAGCAGCCGCAGGCCGCGAATTTCCGCAGGATACCGGAAACGCCCCAACGCGACGCTCGTGGCGTAAGGTTCCGCCGGCGCCAGGTAGTCCCATGTGACCGTGGCGGGGGAGAAGAAGGTTCCTTCGCGTGAGATCAGCACTTCAATCGCATCGCTTTCCATCCCCGGTTCCCACAAGATATTCACGGCATTCACCTCGATGGGATTCGGAAAATCCAGTTGGAACCATGCCGGATTCCGCGAGGTGGGGGCCTTGTCGGAGGTCCACACGGTGAAAATGCTGGCATCGCAGGCGTCTTCCGGCGCGGACAACGCCCCCTGCCCGTGGAGCATCCGGCCGGATGCGGACGCCGATACGGACGCCGGCAGCCGGGACGCGGGACCGCTCAGGGAAAGCCCTGCGCGAAAGCGCCCGAACAGTTCCGGCGAAAACGCCGGGAACGGCGTCGCCCAACGGTCCACAAACCGCTCGAAGAACAGGTGCGGCGGCCCGGATAACAGGATGGGCAGGCGATTGTCCAGGCGCGCGATCCGCGCACACTGGTCACGCAATTCCGGCCACTGGTCCCGATTGGGCGGCGATTCCACGACCAGACAGACCCGATTGCGCCAATTTTTTTCATCCAGCCACGCGATAAGGTCCTGCATCGTTTCCTGCAACGGGTCCGGAGACACGCCGGGACTCGGTTTGGGCAGCACATCCCGCCCGGCATCCAACGCGGCACACGCCGCGCGCCGCCCATCAACCAGATAAGTAATGTGGTCCTTCAAGGGGGTCATGTCCTCGCCGGGCGACCACCTCAAGCCCAATAGCGGCGATATCCGGTGCGCAGTCAGGAAGTCATAAGTCGGCGCCCAATCCGGAATCTCCACCGTGTCCAGATGGTAATACAGGCGCAGCGCGTTGCGGTCCATGCGGAAAACGCCGGGCAATGAGGGGATTTCCGGCACGGCGAAATTGAAAACCTCCAGCCGCACCGACACCGTCCGCTTCCGCCGGTCATCGCTGATCAGCCGCAATCGCCCCTGGTAGATACCCGGCTTAGCGTCCCGAGGGATGTGATAGGTGACCCAATAGACCACGGTATCGCCACGCGACAACGTGACGGGAACCGGGTCCAATAACGGATCCGGGCGGATGTGCGCATAGGAACCCGCGCGCGGCGACGGCGGCTGCGCCTCCAGGAACCCGACCAACCGCACCGCAGGCGCACTGATCTGATCGCTGGGGGACAACGCCTCCACCCGGAGATTGGTCGTCCCCTTGCGCCCCGCCCGGTAGCACAACTGGAACGACTCCGATTCACCGCGCGCAGCATAGACCCGCGCGGTGTTTGCCGCATGGGCGCTGCGCGCGCCGCCGTCCGTCTGCACCAACGATGGTTCCGTCCAGATTCTGATGCCGGCCGCCAAGGCCAGCGTAAGTGCCACAGTCATCATGCCAAAATTATGCGGTATCCCAGCCTTGCATGCAATGGCACGCCCGGTTTTTGTGCAGGGTGTGGGGCGTGTGCTATGCTTATCGGCGATAAAGCCCCTTTAATCCGGGGGAAAACACGGGTATTCCTATGCGGAAAATGCGAATGATAATCATGATGTGCGCGGCGGCGCTTGGTATTGTGACGGGCGGTGGCGCGGCTTCGGGCGCGGAACTGGTGGACATGGTGGTGGCGACGGTGGGGCCGGAAGTGATTCTCTACAGCGAGGTGCTGGATGAAATCCATCCGCTGTTGGTGAATTTGCAGTCCACGGCCCGGTCCCGCGAGGAGTTCGAACGCGAACGCGACAAGGCGGTGCGCGAGGCGCTGGACCAGGCAATAGAGATGAAGATTTTGTACCGGGAAGCGCAGTTTGCCGGGATGCAGGTCAGCGATGATGCGGTGGAGGAACGGTTGGATAGAATCCGCAACCAGTACCGCTCGTCCGAGGAATTCCTGAAATTGCTGGAGGAGGCGGGCGAAACCCTGAGCGATGTCCGCCAGCGCATGCGCAAGCAGATCATGGCGATTACGATGGGCGTCCGCAAGCGCCGCGATTTTGAGCGCGAGGCGGTCATCGCCGAATCGGACATGGTCCAGTATTACCAGGAGCATCTCGAAGAGTTCATCCATCCGGAGCGGGTGCGCATCCGCCGGATATTCCTGGGCGCGGAAAATGATCCGGAATCGCGGGCGCAGGTGCGCGCCCGATTGGAAGATCTCCGAGAGGAGATATTGAACGGGTTGGACTTTGCAGCAGCGGCGCGGATGCACTCTGAAGGCCCCGATGCCGCCGAAGGCGGTCTGGTCGGCTGGGTTTCTCAGGGAGACCTGGTCCCCGCGCTGGAAGAAGCGGCCTACGCCCTGAACGCCGGCGAATTGAGCCCCGTGGTCGAAACGGAATTCGGCTTTCATCTGTTGAAAGCGGATGTGCGGGAGGAGGCGGGACAGGCTTCCTATGAAGAGGCGCGCACGGAAATCGAACCCATCCTCCGCGCCCGGTATGCCGATGAGCGGTATCGGCAATGGATGGATGAACTGCGCAAGCGCGGCCGCGTGCGTATCCTGCTCTAGCGGAGAGGGGCTTTTTTCGACGATGAAAGCCGGAACAAACGGGGTTTCGACAAGTCTCCGCAAGAGAGCGGTAGTCCCCACGGGCGCAACCCCGCAACGCGATGAATCATGCTGAGCCGTACCCTGAAAATGGCATTCTGGGTGACCTACGACCATCTGGGAAAATTGGTGTTCCTGAATTTTCTATGCGCTTTGGCCTTTGTGATTCCACTGGGCATGGCATGGGCGGCGATGGCCTCTGGAGACGGTATGCTGATGACCTTGGCGGCGCCGCCCTTGGCATTCTTGTCGTTGGGCGTCGCGATGCCTGTGGCCTGTGCGGGCATGGCCCATTTCATGAAAATA
>CAZLII010000047.1:7476-12861 GCA_964559065.1 uncultured Nitrospirales bacterium
GCGACGCCAATCTGTCGGATTTCTTTTGGGGTGTGCGGCGCTACGCGCTACGCGCCGTGGGTGTGGCAACCGTTTTTCTTGCCGCGTTGGCATGTTTGATAACAAGCGCATGGTTTTACGTCGCTCAACTGGGCGCAACGCTTCCATGGCTGGGCTATGCCTTGAGCGCACTGGCGTTGTGGTGCTTGATTTTTGCAAGCATCGCGGCGATGCTGGTCATGCCGGCGCTGGTGCAGAAAAATGTGGGCGTGTTCGCTACATGGAAACTATGTTTGCTTTTAGTGCTTGACAATCCATCGTTTTGTATCGGCTTGACGCTATATATGTCGCTTTTTATCGCTTTTTGCCTTTTGCCGCCCATCTTTATGTGCTTTTCCATTGCACCGATGATGGCATTGTCTGCGAGCGCCTACGAGATGTTATCACGAAAATATGCCGCCGTGGCGGCGGCCCATGCATCGGGCGTCGCCACTGGGGCGGCAAATATCAATTTTCGGGATGAAGAGGATGACTATCTGAACCGGGGTTTCCGGGATTTCCTCTTTCCCTGGAAAAGTTAAGACAAGGGCTTGTGAGGTCTTCAAGACCCCACAGGTCTTGGGGCCAAGTCAGGGGTCTTGCTCCCCGCGCCGGGGTGCGGTAGACTGGTGATGCGGCAGGAAACCTTTACGGAAGAAGGAACAAGAGCGAAATGACAAGAATCACAGGCATCCAAGCGCGCGAGATACTCGATTCGCGCGGTAATCCCACGGTTGAGGCGGACGTTTTCCTGGCCTCCGGCGTCATGGGCCGGGCGGCGGTGCCGTCGGGCGCATCCACGGGAGAGAACGAGGCGGTGGAATTGCGCGACGGCGACACCGCACGCTACCTGGGCAAGGGCGTCACCCAGGCGGTGAACAATATCAACGAAATCATCGGACAGGAACTGCTCGGCATGGATGCGCTGGACCAGCGCGACATTGACCAGACCATGTGTTCCCTGGACGGCACGAAGAACAAGAGCAAACTCGGCGCGAACGCCATCCTTGCCGTGTCGCTGGCCGTGGCGAAAGCCGCCGCGCAGGCGCTGGAAATCCCGCTCTACCGC
The DNA here is from genome assembly GCA_964559065.1 of uncultured Nitrospirales bacterium. Lineage (GTDB taxonomy): Bacteria > Hydrogenedentota > Hydrogenedentia > Hydrogenedentales > CAILVY01 > CALEDJ01. The sequence goes on from CAZLII010000047.1 coordinate 8,564, forward strand.
TACATCGGCGGGACCAACGCCCACGTGTTGCCTGTGCCGATGATGAATATTCTCAACGGCGGCCAACACGCCGACAACAATGTGGACTTGCAGGAATTCATGGTGATGCCCGCCGGGGCCAACAGTTTCAAGGAAGCGCTGCGCATGGGCGCAGAGATTTTCCACGCGCTGAAGAAAGTGCTCAAGAACCAAGGACTCAATACCGCCGTCGGCGACGAAGGCGGTTTTGCTCCCGACCTGAAATCGAATGTGGAAGCGATTGAAGTCATCCTCAAGGCAATCAAGGCCGCTGGTTATGAAGCGGGCAGAGACGTCTGGATCGTCCTTGACCCCGCCGCCAGTTCCTTCTATAAAGGCGGCCGCTATGTCCTGGAAGCCGAGGCGGAAAAGGAAAAGACCTCAAACAAAATGGTCGAATTCTGGTGCGATTGGGTGGCGAAGTATCCGATTATTTCCGTGGAAGACGGTCTCGACGAGAACGACTGGGACGGCTGGCACGCGCTCACCAAGAAACTGGGCGACAAAATCCAACTGGTGGGTGACGACATTTTCGTCACCAATCCCGAATACCTGGGACGCGGCATCCGCGAAGGCGTCGCCAATGCCATTCTCGTCAAGGTGAATCAAATCGGGTCTCTGACGGAAACACTCGACACCTGCCAGATGGCGCATCGCGCAGGATATACCACCGTCATCTCGCACCGCAGCGGCGAAACGGAAGACAGCACCATCGCGGATATCGCCGTGGCGGTCAACGCCGGGCAGATCAAGACCGGGTCCGCCTCGCGCAGCGACCGCATTGCGAAGTATAATCAGTTACTGCGCATCGAGGAGGAACTGGGCGAACAGGCCGAGTTCCCCGGGATGCTTGCGTTTTACAATTTGAAAAAATAGTCTCGCAATGAGGGAGGGGGCTTGCACTCCTCCCCCCGCGGAAGCGCTTATGACGCGTCGAATACTCTATATCCTTGCCTTCATCGGGTGTGCGGCCCTTGCCGCAGCCTATGCCGTCCAGCGCGACATCCACGGGCGCTACGAAGCGCAGCGGCAGCACCGACAGGCGGTGGATGCCGCCCGCCAGCAGGTGGAATCGCTGGAACGCGAACTCGTCCAACACAAGGAACGGGTCGAAGGTCTGGACCACGACCCCGTGGAGATAGAAGCGTCGGTGCGCCGTGTCAGACAGTTGGTGCGTCCGGGAGAGACGGTTTATCGTATAATAGAGGAAGACGCGGAATCTCGGCATGACGAGGCGCCTCGGACGCCGCCCGCGGAGCGGGCGGATGCCGAGTCCCGGACCGAACATGAGGTACGACCACAACACTGAGCAGGGAAATTTATCTAAATAACCAGGAAGAAGCCATCAAACTCCTGGGCAGAAACGGAGAATTGCGCCGTCGCATCCAGGACGAAGTCCATGTGCGCATAGTGGATCGGGGTGCAAAAGTGGTGATCGTAGGCGAAGACGCCAACGCGCATGTGGCGGGCAATTTGCTCACGGAAATGCTCGCGGCGGTGCGGCGAGGTCACACGCCGTCTTTGGCGGACCTGAACAATGCCCTGACCGAGGCGCGCCAGCGGATTGCGCAGCCAAGCACCGAGGTGCTCGGCGAGCGCAGTCCGGTCTTGCGCGAAGACATCCGCATTCATCCGCGCACGCACGGCCAACGGCAGTATCTGGACACCATTCTTGAGTCCCCCATGACGCTTGTGATCGGCCCCGCCGGCACGGGCAAAACCTATTTGGCCATGGCGGCGGCGGTCTCCGCCCTGCTGAACAAGCAGGTGCGCCGTCTGATTCTCACCCGCCCGGCAGTGGAAGCGGGGGAGAGCCTCGGCTTCCTGCCCGGCGGCTTGGAAGAAAAGGTGAATCCATACCTGCGCCCGCTGTATGACGCCTTGTATGCCATGGTGGATATGGGACGTATCCGCCGCCTGCTCGATGAGGAACGCATCGAGGTGGCGCCTTTGGCCTACATGCGCGGGCGCACGCTCGACCGGGCCTTTGTCATTCTGGATGAAGCCCAGAACACGACCAGTGAGCAGATGCTGATGTTTCTGACCCGGCTCGGAGAGGGGTCGCGTGCGGTGATTACGGGAGACATTACCCAGATTGACCTGCCCCGGGGCGTCAAATCGGGATTGGTCGAGGCGCGCCGTATTCTGCGCGAGATTCCCGGCATCGGCATCGTGTATTTGACCAAGCACGATGTCGTGCGCAACCCGCTGGTGCAACGGATCGTTGATGCCTATGAGAACGAAGCGCAGCAAGTTGCGGAAAGCGTCGGACTGGAAAGGGATAGCCGATGATCGGTCGCGGAACAGCCAAACGTCTGCGCTCCGGCGCCCCGGCGCCGCGCAGCAGTGAGGACGCGCCGACCGTATCGCTCCGGGAGAAATGGATTTTCCGCGCGACCCTCATTGCCGTGCTGCTTGTGATGGTCCTTGCGCTTACGCGCGAACCCAAACGCGACGCGCTGATCGCCGAGGATATTGACACGTCCAAGGTGGCCGATCAGGAAATCCGCGCCGCGTTTTTCTTCGAGACGGTGGACCTTCAGGCAACCAAGGAAGCCCGCGATGCCGCAGTGGCCAAGATTCCAGATTACTACCGCGTGGACCGCGATCGCGTACAGACCGCCCTGAAAGCGTTGCGGCAGCGGATCGAAGCGGTGAACGCCCACCGCGACACCGTCCGTGTGGCTGTCCTGGAGGCGCTGCGCAATTCAAATTCCGCCCAGGCGGCTGAAGACGTCGCCGCCCGCGCGGTGGCGGCCTATGTGGCCTCCCTCAAGGATGCTCCGGAAGCGGAGGGACTGCCGGACCCCGCCGTCCTGACGCTGTGGCTGACGCCGGATACCAAGTCGTTGCCGCAGCGCCAGTTTGCGCCTGTTGCGGAAGAACAGGCGCGGCCAGCCGAAGATGCCGCCGGAACATCCCCGGCGACCCCTGCGGAAGTGGGCCGTCCCGTTATTGGCGTAACACCCGACGACCCCGGACGGCTGGTCTTCGGCTACGGAGACCGATTGGGCGATTTGGCCATGCAGAGCCTCGAATATGTATTGATGCAGGGGGTTCGCCAAGAAGACATTGACTTAAGTATCGCCGCGCGCCGCATTGTGATATTGCGCGATGCGCCGATGGCGGACCAGCAGGTCAGCACGGAAATGGAACTGGCGACCGTGCCCGATCCCGCCGAGGCGGTGGAAGTCTTGAGTGTCCGCCTGCAGGAAACCGCCCGGCGCGCGGCGCGAGAAACCCCGGAACCCACCGAATGGGCCAAACTTCACGATGCCGCCCTCCAGATGGCCAGACCATTTATTGTTGACACCATTCGTCTGGACACGGTCTATACCGCGGGCGTGCGGGAACGCACCCGCGAAGCGGTGCCCCCCGTAACGAAACAGGTGGAAGCGGGCGAGATCATCCAGGATCGCGGTAAGCGCTGGACTGCCCAGTCCCGTTCCGATGTCAAAACCTATATCAGCGTCTTGCAGAGCGAGCAACGGCCCGCGCAGCGCATTGTCTCCATTGCGATCTCCAATGCCATACTGGCGGGGCTTGCCCTGCTGTGTCTGTTACGTTCCGTGGGATTGCTGCAACAGGGGCGGGCGCCCGAGAACTGGCGCACCCAGGTGAACCTCGCACTGCTCCTGATGCCCGCAATGCTGGTGATAGGGCGCATCGCCTCTTATTTCGAACCCTCCGGATTTGTGCTCCCCGTGGCCGCCGTCGGCATTCTCTACGCCATCCTGGTGGATGTCCGCCTCGCCGCGATGGTCAGTTTCCTGACGGCGGCGCTCGTTTCCATCCAATACGGCTACGACTGGCGACTCTTGGCGGTCGGTTCCGCCATGTCCATGGCCGGCGTGTTCAGCATTTTTCAGGTCCGCCGCCGCAGCGACATGGCGGCCGCATCCCTCCAGGCCATGATCGTCGGCCTGCTCGCTATTATGGCCATATCGCTTGCCACCGATTCGCTGTTCAGCGAAGCGGCGCTGCGTCGTCTGGCGCTGATCGGCATGAATGGGTTCCTATGCCTGCTCATCGTGCCGGGGCTGCTTTCCCCCCTCGAGCGCCTCTTCGGCATCACCACCGATATCCAACTCCTGGAATACTCCGACCTGAACAACGAAGTGTTGAGCCAACTCGCCATCAAGGCCCCCGCCACCTATGCGCATTCCCTCATGATCGGCCAATTGGCCGAGGCCGCCGCCGAAGCCATCAACGCCAACGGCCTGCTGGCCAGGGTCTGCGCTTATTATCACGATCTCGGCAAGATGGAACGCTCCGAATAT
>CAZLII010000048.1:0-12661 GCA_964559065.1 uncultured Nitrospirales bacterium
TGGGGTGGAGACCAGGAACCATTGCAACCCCCTTGAATCTGCAAAAACATGGCGCACTTTCTTAGCAGCAGCAGGCTGCCCGCCACACCGCTTCTCTCGTTACACCGCTCCTGCGGTGTAACGCACCGCCGCGGCGCTCTTGCGCCTCCTGCATTCGCTGGGCTGCCCGAAGGTCTCCACTGAACTGCTACCACAATAACGATTCTCAGGAATTCGTCCGCGTTTGGTCTTTTGGGGTCTGCCGTTTGGGCAGGCGCAACACAAAGCATGTGTTTTCCGAATCGCCATCCAGGTACAAGTCGCCGCGGTGGTTTTCGGCGATCGCCTTCGCGATGCTTAACCCGATGCCAGTCCCCTGTCCAATGTCTTTGGTGGTGAAAAACGGGTCGAAAATGCGTTCCTGAATATCCTGCGGCACCCCCCGACCACTGTCGGTGACGCGCACCTGCGCCGCCTCGCCGAGGTCCGCCATCTCGATGCGAATCCATCGTATCGGCTGGTCCATCACGGCGTCATGGGCATTGTTGAGAAGATTCATGATGATCTGCGCGATCTGGGTGGGCCGACACTCAACCGGAATTTCCTCGTTACCGGCGTGAAAGAATATATCCACGCCGTCGCGTCCGTAGCGGGTGCGGCAGAGGTCCAACGGGGCCTGGAGGATCTCATACAGATTCTTCCGTTCCAGCGGCGCATCTGTGTTGTCGCGGGAAAGGCTGCGCAACCCGTGGACAACACGCTCAATGCGCTTGATATTCCGCCGTATCTTCGCTGCGACATTGCGCATCGTATCCAGATCGGGGGCGCCTGTCTGGACCTGATTTTCCATCTGCTCGGCTGCCAGAGAAATGACGGCAAGCGGATTGTTGACCTCATGGGCGACGCCAGCGGCCAGCACGCCCAGGGAGGAGAGCCTGGCGGAGGCGATCATCTTCAGGCGCTGCTCAGCAATGAGGAGTTCGGCGCGCCTGCGCTGGATGGCCACGCCCATAATCGCCGCCGCTGCCTGCAAGGCATCAATTTCCGCATGCGACCACGCGCGTTTCTGGCGACAATCGTCGAATCCAATGAATCCCCACCATTCCTTGCCGACGAAGATCGGCACGAGCACGATGGAAAGAATGCCCTGGGGCGCCAAAAATGCCTGTTCCTCCGCCGGGAACGCGGACACATTGCCGTATAGCGCATTGCCAGATTCCAGGATGCGGCGGATGCGGCCGGCCCCCTCGGCATCATAGGCGAAATTCTGCAAGCGGGGGTTTTCAATTTCCGGCGTGGCGTCGGGCGCAACCCACTCAAAGCGCTGGCTGGTGAACAGAATCCCCTTGGCGTCGAGATGGTTTTCAAACACATAGGCCCGGCTCACCTGTGTGGCCATCCCCAGGCACTCAATCACCTGGCTCGCCTGTTCTTCCCACGGCACAGCATGAAGAAAAAACGCGGCGGTTCTGGCCACGGCCTCCATGATGGCCTCGCGGCGGCGCACCGTCTCTTCCGCGCGCTTGCGCCTGGTGATGTCTTCCGCGTGCATCAGCACGAGGTCCGGTTGGATGAAGGCGCAACTGAAGGTCAGGATGAGTTCCCTTCTCAGGAACGGATGGACGACCCGCATTTCCTGAGAAACGGGGCTTTGGGAAGCATGACATTGCTCCAGCAGCGCCAAGGGGCCTGGTTGGTCCGGAACCATGTCTTGAATGCGCTTGCCAATAATCACCGGACCCAGTCCCACCGTGCCCTCCAACGCGGCGTCATTCAAATCCAAGAGGAAAAAATCGCCGTCCCGGCGCTGCCAGGTGAAGGTCGGCATGGGGATGCTGCGGTATTGCGCCCGGAACAACTCCTCGCTGCGGCGCAGCACGGCCATTGCATTACAACGATCGAGACAAAGCGCATATAGCCGGGCGAACTGTTCCAATACCTGTGCATCATCTTCTGTGTAATCGCGGTCGGCGTTCGCAGTAACCACCATACCGAGCACCGCATCGCCGATACAGGCGGGTACGGCGACCAAACGGTGCATGGGCGTGCTTTCCATCTTCATGCCCGCGAATGCCGGGTCTGTCATGATTTCATTGACAATCAATGCTTTGGGAGAGGCGAGCAGGCGGTGCCACAGCCGCTCAAATGACCGGGCGTGATCGGCATCGGCCTTGTTCGCCGGAGACCCTGACTGGGCGGGCATCTGAGCAACAAAACACGCCGGACTATTCGTCAACGATTTTGCATGTTGGACCAATATCCGACCGACTTCATCAGGCCCCTTCTCGGCGATCATCGTTTCGCAGAGTTCGACCATGGCGGCGTTGACTTGCGCCGTGCGCACGGTTTTCGCCTCAGCCCGCTTACGTTCAGTAATGTCGAGTTGAATACCGACCATGCGCAGCGCGGCGCCGGTTTCGTCCCGCTTCACGACATGCCCCAGGCTCAGCATCCAGCGCCACTCGCCGCTGCGGGATTGTATCCGGTATTCCGCTTCATAGATGGGCGCCTTTCCATCCGCATGCGCGTAAAAAGCCGCCAGTACCGCTGCGCTGTCCTCGGGATGCAGACTATTCTTCCAGGCATCGAAATCAACGCGGCCCTGTGCATTGGGTTCCCGCACCATCTCCAGCAGGCGCTGGTTGTGTGCCACAGCGCCGGTCCGCATATCGAAGTCCCAAATGCCGAGATTCGCGCCGCTGACCGCTAGATGCAGACTCTCATGCGGCGCCGGCAATTGTATGTCCGCCTTTGAGCGGTGGGTAATGTCGCGGACCGTGCCGACAACGCCCAAGTGTGTCCCAACGTTGTCGTGAAGCGATGCGTTAATCTGCTCCAGGCAACGCGCCTGCCCGGTGGCGTCCGTTATCCAATACGCAATGGAATCCTGTTCACGGGATTGCGGACATGCCTGTTGGGATGCCGCAAATCTGTCCTGATCCGCCTCGTGGATGATGTCGGCCCATCGAATTTTTCCGGCAAGCAGGTCCGCCGTCGCGTATCCGGTGATGCGTTCCACGGCTGGGTTGGCGCTGAGAATGTTTCCATCCGGCCCAAAGACAAGGATACCGTCCCCCGCGCATGCAGGAATCCGTTGCTGCAGAGACTCGTGGTCGCGCGCCGCCGAATCCGCCAGCCAAGGGCTTTGCTCTTCGCGCACCGCGCCTGTCGGCGTCTCAATTATTCTCTTTTTGCCCACACCTTGCGCACCCTGTGTTACGCGACAGCGCATCCCCCGCCAGCATCATTGGACTTCTTGGTCTTTCCCCGCCCAACATCATACAGCCCCCATTCGCACACACCGCAGCCTTCATCGTCCGCATCCAGCCGCTGCGTCAATGTCACACTACGCATTACAGGACGTCATTATGCTCTCCCATTGCGCCCCGCGTCAACTACTTTATTTTGGGCCATTCGTGACCGGTTAATATCGGAATTTTCTTCTGCTGGATTCCCGCCTGCGGGTCTGTCGCTTTAACGCAAAAAAGGGGCAGTCGTACATGAGGCTTCGCCCATCCCGTTAACGATGAAAATGCCGGAAATTTTCAAGGATGCGTTGTCATTTCAGGCGTAGCGTTGTCATTTCGAGCGCAATGCTGTCATTTCGAGCGTAGCGAGAAATCTTCCCCCCAGGCCAAGATTTCTCGGTCGCTATGCTCCCTCGAAATGACAAGGGCAGTCGTACATGAGGCTTCGCCTATCCCGTTAACGATAAAAAAACGGGAAATTTTCAAGGCAGACACGTCTCGCCCGGGGTTTCGCTCGCTTGTGTCAGTCCCCATTTTGCAAGGCTAAAATGTTAGGGACACTGTTATTTCACGCGCGCCAGCGTGTTTACGGCGTTACAGCAACACCATATTGTCGCGGTGGATAACTTCGTCGAAATCCTTGTGACCGAGGATTTCGGCGATCTCGTTGCTTTTGTGTCCCTGGATTCGGCGGATCTCATCGCTGGAATAATTGACCAGGCCGCGGGCGATGTCGTTGCCCGCCAGGTCCTTGATCCGCACCGCGTCGCCCGGCTTGAAATCGCCTTCGACGGCGATCACGCCCGCCGCGAGCAGGCTCTTGCCCTGATTGAGCAGGGCGTTGCGCGCGCCTTCATCCACCTGCAATGCGCCGTGGGTCGCGCGGCCGAAGGCAATCCAGCGTTTGCGGTGCGACATGCCGCCGCGCGCCGGCGCGAAGGTGGTGCAGGGGGCGCTGCCGTTCAGCACGCCGTGGATGATCTTCGGGTGGTGGCCGTTGGCGATGACCACGGGCACGCCTGCCGCGCAGGCCATTTTGGCCGCCTCCAGTTTGGTGCGCATGCCCCCCGTGGCCGCCACGCTGCCCGCGTCACCAGCGCATTGCAGCAGTTCCGGCGTAATTTTTTCCACATGCGGGATGATCCGGGCGTGCTCGCACTGCGCTGGATTGCGGTCGTAGAGGCCGTCCACGTCGCTGAGAATGATGAGCAACCCCGCGTTTATTTTTGCGGCGATGCGCGCGGCCAGCGTGTCGTTGTCGCTGAAGCGCAGTTCCTCGACCGCCGTCGAGTCGTTTTCGTTGAGAATCGGAATGACGGTCTTCAGGGCGAACAGGGCATTGAGCGTGTTGCGCACGTTGAGATAGGTGTTGCGTCCGTCCAGGTCCGCCAGTGTCAACAGGACCTGCGCGGTGGTCAATCCTTCCCCATACGTTTTGAACAGGGTTTCGTAGTAGTGCATCAGGGTGGCCTGGCCCACCGCCGCGACGGCCTGCTTCATCGGCAGCGCCGTGGGGCGCTTGTTTATGCCAAGGGTATTCATGCCGCAGCCGATCGCGCCCGAACTGACCAGGAGCAGGTTGAGGTTGTGCCCGCGCTTCAGCGCGCAGACCTCCTTCACCACTTCCTCCATCACGCGGCCGTCAAATGCGCGCTTGCCGCTGAGCAGGTTGGTGCCAATTTTGACGACCAGGGTGCCCAATTTGTCCGGATCAAATCGCATAGAAGGCCATTACTCTTTCTGTCGGATTGGATAAGGCGCCGGGGAAACCCCTGTTTTCAATCAATTCTTGAAACAGAAGAGACCTCTTTCGCGCATGAATCAAGAAACCGCCATGGGAATCATAGGTCCCGGCGGGGCCATTTTTCCACTCCACAGTTCAGTCGGGGGTATATTCGAGTTCGGTGTCGCCGATGAAGATGCTGTCGCCGCGCTGCGCGCCGAGGCGCTTGAGCGCGTTGAACAACCCCATTCTGCGGAAGGTCTGCTGCAGGTGGCGCACCGCCTCGGGGTTGTCGAGGTCGCACATGCGCACGGCGCGAACAACGCGGTCGCCTTCGATGCGGAATCCTTCTGATACGGGGGTAATGCGGAACGGCGCTTCGTAGGCGTATTCGCGCTCTTCCGCGGTGGCGGCGGGGATGACAATGGCTTCGGCTTCGCGGGACTGCGCGACGGATTTCCAGAGTGTTTCGAGCAGCGGCGGGACCCCTTCCCCGGTGGCGGCGGAGATGCTGTGCGCGTCGGGAAAGGCGGCGCGCAGCGCGTCCAGGCGTTCGCGGTTTTCGGTGATGTCCATCTTGTTGAAGGCGATGACGCGGGGGCGGTCGGCGAAGACCGGGCTGTATTCCGCGAGTTCCTTTTCGAGCACGGCGAGGGTGGCTTCCGGGTCGGCGTCGCCGAGGTCAATGAGAAACAACAGCACGCGGGTGCGCTCGATGTGGCGGAGGAAATCATGGCCCAGCCCCTTGCCCTGCGCTGCGCCTTCGATGATGCCGGGAATGTCGGCGATAACGAGCGCGCGCTCGGTGTCGAGAAAGGCGACGCCGAGATTCGGGGAGAGGGTGGTGAAGGGGTAATCCGCGATTTTCGGCGCGGCGGCGGTGGCCGCCGCGAGCAGGGTGGATTTGCCGGCGTTGGGCAGGCCGACAATGCCCACGTCGGCGATGGTCTTGAGTTCGAGCAGGTATTCGCGGTCTTCGCCGGGTTCGCCCTTCTCCGCGAAGCGCGGCACGCGGTTTTCGGCGTTCGCGAATCGCGCATTGCCGCGCCCGCCGCGCCCGCCGCGCGCCGCGAGAAACCGCCGGCCCGGTTCCACGAGATCGCAGAGCAATTCGCCGCTTTCCGGGTCTTTCACGACCGTACCGCAGGGCACTTCGATGATCGTGTCGGCACCGGTCTTTCCGTGCTGGTCGCTGCCGCGCCCGTGCGCGCCGCGCTTGCCCTGCCATCGGAAGTGAAAACGCAGGTCAACGAGGGAATGCAAATGCGAAACGGCGACAATATGAATGTCGCCGCCATTGCCGCCGTCGCCCCCGTCGGGACCGCCGCGGGGAACGTATTTTTCGCGTCGAAAACTGCAACACCCGTTGCCGCCGGCGCCGCCAATCGTTCTTATGCGAACGTGATCAACAAACATGGGGCTGCGCCGCCGCGCGCGCCGTCATTCCGCCGTCGCGGGAACGACATCCACGCACTGCCGGCCTTTCTTCACATAGCGGAACTGCACCACGCCGTTGACCAGCGCAAAGAGGGTGTGGTCCTTGCCCACGCCCACGTTCTGCCCCGGAAGCAGTTTGGTGCCCCGCTGGCGGACCAGAATGTTGCCCGCCACAACGTCTTCGCCGCCGTACTTCTTCACGCCAAGCCGCTTGGAATGGCTTTCGCGACCGTTCCGCGCGCTGCCGCCGCTTTTCTTGTGTGCCATGACGCTATGCTCCTGACAATTCCTGTCAATTCCAAATTTCCGTTGTGGCCGGTCTCCTGACCGCGCCACACGCTCCCGTTGTGGCCGGTCTCCTGACCGCGCCACCGACTCGACCGAAGGTCTCCTCCTGACCACTTTGCAGGCGGGACGCCTGCGCTACTGTTCTGGAGTACAGGCTTCAGCCTGTTCCGGGCCGCCCACACTCCTTACGCCTCAATCTCCTGAATGCGAATCTCGGTATAATCCTGCCGGTGGCCCTGGGTCCGCCGGTAATTCTTGCGCCGCTTGTATTTGAAGACGCGAATCTTCTTGCGCCGACCGTGGCCCGTGACCTCGACGGTCACCTTCGCGGCGGAGAGCGCTTCCGGCGCGACTACCACCCCGTCTTCCTTCGCGACCATGTGGACCTGCCCCAGAACCACCGTATCGCCGACGGCCGCGTCAATCTTCTCGACCCGCAGGGTGTCGCCCTGGGTCACGCGATACTGCTTCCCGCCGGTGCTTACTATTGCGTACATGATTCTTCTCCGTTCGCTCCGTGCAGGCCGCGCATCATTGCGGCCCCATGTGCTGCTTGACCTTCTCTTCACAATACGCGCAATACGTCAGGAACGCCTGCGCCGCCGCCCGCAATTCCGCGCAGGCCGACAACGACGCCAGATAACTGGACTTCGGGTTGCGCGGGGACGGCAGGTTCGCCGTCACCGTCTGCAAGCGCCCGAACGCGCCTTCCGCATGAATCTCGTGGATATTCTCCGTCGCTTTGGGGTCCGCGATGATGCGCACCCGGGTCTCTTTCGGGCCGATGCCCGCCAGGCTGAGCGCGCCCGCCACGTTCACATTGGCCGGAAACGCCCGCGCTGCGTCCAGCGCGGTGCCCTCGAAAACGATCATCGGCTCCGTCAGGTTGTCAATCCGAATCTCATGTTCCTGCAAATACGGGGCGCCCATCAGGCCCTTCGGCGGTTTGCGCGTCACCAGCAGCACGCTGTGCAGGCCCGCCTCCATCGCCGCGCGGATGCCGTCCAGCCCGCAGATCGCCCCGGAGGGAATCCGCACCTGGATGTTGTGCTCCTTCGCCTCCTCCAGCAACTCCGGGTGCGCCATCAGGCCGCTCACGCTCATAATCAGGCAATCCCGGTGATGCCGGATTGCCGCCTCAATCACGGGCTTCACCGCCTCCGCCACCGCGCACTCCACCAGAAAATGCGCCCTCTCCGCCGTCTCCTCCAGCGAACACACCGGCGCATCGAGGTGGAAACTGCGTTTCAGCAGGTTCGCCCGCTCCTCGTCGATATCATGGAGCGCCGCGATTTCCGCGGGAACGGACCCCTTCTGCAGAAAAATGCACAAGTCTGCGCCGATATTGCCACACCCGACCAATCCCACTTTCATCTTGGTCATGGTGCATCTCCCAAACCGTCACACGCGCCAGCGCGCGCGAATCTAATCAATACGCGCCACCCGCCCCGCCACGGCCGCGCAGACCGCCACCGCAACGCGCCGGGTGAAACAAACCGGGAAAAAGTGCGGAGACCCCGCCCTTCACCGCGCGTCAGAACCGCGCGACATCTTTGCAATTCCCGAAAAAATACCACACAAACCCCGCACAAGTCAATTTTTCCACGGCTGCGCAAGAGGAAGTTTTCGTTACAAACGCAATGCGGCGAACAAGCGCCATTCGGATTTGGAGTGATATATCGTTACTTGTGAAAGCGCATCTACTCCAGCGCCGGCGGAGGGATGGCTTCGCCTCGGTGCTGGGCGAGTTGTTCGCGCCGGGAGTACACGCCATAGAAGGCGGCATTGCCGTCCAGCCAGAGGTAGATGTTCCGGAGTTCTTCATCGGAGAGGGCGAGTTCGTGGGCGTGGTCGGCGTCGCCGAGCACGGCGACGATGGGGCTGACGTCGGACGGCATTTCGCCGGGTTTTGTCACGATGGGGCGAATCGTCTCCCCGCCCCATTCGTACCACCGGGTGAAAGGCCGGAGGGATTCATAGGCGACGGTGAACGCGCCCGCGCGCGCACTGGTCAACGCGGGCGGCGTCTTCCCGTCGTTATGGCACCGGACGCAATGACGGTCGAGGATGGGCTGGATGAGGCGGGGAAAACTCCAGGGCCGGGTGCCGTCAGGGCCGGGGGTGATTGTCGAGGGCGGCCGCTTCGCGGCGAGGAGCCGGTCATTTGCGCCGACGACGCTGGTGCTTTCGTGGCACCCGACGCAACTGCGGCGTTCGCCGGGCTGGAGGTAGGTAACGCTGCGCATGCCCTGAACCGCGCGGCCGGTGTCGTCCACCGCCTGAAAACTGAGTGGCTTGCGCGCGGGCGCACGGAAATAGGCGGAGCCGTCTTCTTCGACCGGCACCGCGCCCAGCAGCATGCGTGCGGACTCGGCGTTGGCGTAGCCGATGCGCGGTTTGTTGGCGACGTGCGTTTCGCTCTTGGGAAGTATCTGGAAGATGCGGAGTTCGCGAATCGGCCTCGCTTCCGGAAATGGGAAATGGCTCTGCCGCACGTTCGCCAGCAGGTATTCGCCCTCATCGCCAAGGGTGGGGTCCAGGGAACTCGCGATGACGGGCGGCGCGGGGCGCGGCGCAAAGGGGATGGGATACATGCTCGAAATTCCGTCCCTGCGGTAGAGCAGTTCGAGGTTGCCAAAGCGGTCGTAGAGGTAAAGACCCGTTTTGGTATCTTCCTTCGTGCGGGCGCTCATGCCGGGCAGGGGATCGAAACTGAAGGCCGCCAGGAAGTAATTCTCCGACAACGGCCACGGGCTGTGGTAGTAACTGTCCGGCCAGCCCTCGGCGGTTTCGGCGAAGCAGACTTCCGGCGTGAGCCGTTCGAGCGATGCGAAGCAGTCCTGGCCGGTGTCGGGATCGAGCGCGATGCGCGCGGGGTCCAGCAGCACCAGCGAACCGCCGACATTGGCGTGGTGCGCGCCCGCCAGGAATGCAATGCGATGCGATCCGGGGATGGGCGCGGGTTGGTAGCAGGCGTTGACGTTCTGGGTGTAGTTGCCGAAAATCTGGCGCGCGTTGCTGCCATCGGGGTTGGCGGTCCAGATACCGTGAAAATGCGCCGCCGACCGGTCCACATAGTCCCACCGGATGTACGCGATTTGACCGTTGGCGAGCACGCGGGGGTGCCACTCGCTCGTCTCATGGAACGACAGCGTGCGGATGTTTCTTCCGTCGGCGTCCATGCGGTGCAGGGTGTGGGCGGGCAGCGGCTCCCAGGGATTGTTGCAGCGGGTGAATCCGCCGCGCATGCTCGACATGAACGCGATGCCGCCGTCTGGCAACGGACAAGGGTCGAAATCATCATCCGCGCCGTCGGTCAGTTGGCGCAGGTTGCCGCCGTCCGCGTCCATGGCGTAAATGTGGAAGCACCGGCGTTCGGGGGAATAGAAGTCATACTTCGTCTCGGCGCGGGGCGCAAACGCGAAATAGATGGTTTTTGCGTCGTAGGACAGGGCGAGCGTGGTGTAATTGCCGCGCGGCAACGCGCCGGCCAGCAGGTCGCGCGTGTGCTGTGATTTTCCCGGTTCTTCGAGGATGTAGATGCCGCCGCCGTCAATGTCGCCGTAGTCGTAGTAATAGCCGAGATACTCGTGGAGCATCTGGCAGATGAAGCGCCGCCGCTCCATGAACAAAATACGTTTGCCGGCGATAAGCGGATTCGAGAGCGCCATCTCCCGCGCCAGCCAGCGAATCTCATGATAAAGGGCCAAGTGTTCCCGCGCTTTGAGCGCATCGAAGTTCTGATCCCTGCGAAAACGGGCCAAGCGCCGCGCCGCTTCATTCAGGTCCGGGCCGCCGGGCATGGCCGCCAGGTCGGCATGAAGCAGTTCCGCCCGCCGCAACGCGTCGCGGATGGCTTCGGGGTCCCCCGCGTTCCGGCCAAGCCGCGTTTCCTGCCGCGCCCAGTCCGCCTCCACTTCGCCACGGAACGCGGCTTCATTTTCCGCGACTGCAAACAGGCCCCATCCGACAACCGCGAAAAGCAACAGCATGACAGGCAGCCGCCACGGAGTCATTGCTCATCTCCACCGTTGGAATTTGACCGGCATTCTACCAGAAAAGAACATTGGTTTGGCGGTGCGGTCCCGCCTTCGCGAGGCGCCTCGGCGGACACGCAGGAGACTGGCCGCAACATCTCCCCTTTCCGGTTACCCCAAATGGGTTTTTGGGGAGCAAATCGGACAGGGGAACCCGGATGCGGGGTTTGGGGATCAATACTGTAAGCCCTGTGGTTTCAGAGGTTTGTGCGGGGATTTGGGTCTTGGCACGGATTGTGCCTGTTTCGAGGATGGGAACACGGGAGCCGCTGGGCGGAGGCGCGGTGTGCGTCTCCGAGGCGGGGCTTGTGCTATACCCAATCGAAAGGAGCGTTTTCCATGTTCAAAGACAGAAAATCATTGAGGGCGATGGCATTTGGCGCGGCGGTGCTGGGCGTGGCAGTCGTGGCGGCGATGCTGGTCGCGCCGCATCCCGATGCGGCGCATGCGGCCCCAAATACGGCGGAAGAACTGAGCGACGCATTCATCCGCATCGCCGAGACCGCGTCGCCATCGGTGGTGTTTATTGAGGTGGTCAAAGAGGTGAGCGTGCGGCGCGGGCCGATGATCGGGCCGCGCGGGTTGATGCCGGAGGACCTCTTCGATTTCTTCTTTGGTCCGGGGATGCCGGAGTGGCCGGGCCGCCGCCGGGAACCGCAACGCGAACCGCAGCCGGAATCGCGCCGGCAGGTGCCCATCGGCCAGGGTTCGGGCTTCATCATCTCGACCGACGGATACATCGTCACAAACCACCATGTGGTCGGCGATGCGGACAAGGTGCGGGTGAAATTGTCCGACAACCGCGAATTTGAGGCATCCATCGCGGGCACGGACCCGCAGACGGAAATCGCGTTGATCAAGATTGATGCGCAGAACCTCCCCGCACTGCCCTTGGGCGATTCCGATCGGATTCGCGTGGGTGAATGGGTGGTCGCGATCGGCAATCCCTTCGGGTTGACGCACACCGTCACGTCGGGCATTGTCAGCGCCAAGGGCCGCGGCAATGTCGGCATCGTGGACTATGCCGACTTCATCCAGACCGACGCCGCCATTAATCCCGGCAATTCCGGCGGACCGCTCTTGAACTTGCGCGGCGAGGTGATCGGCATGAACACGGCGATTGTCAGCCGCACCGGCGGCTCGCTGGGCATCGGCTTCGCCATCCCGGTGAACATGATCAAATACGTCGAATCGCAGTTGCGCGACACCGGCAGCGTGGAGCGCGGCTATCTCGGCGTGAGCATCCAGAACCTGTCGCCGGATTTGGCGCAGTCCTTCGGCGTCGAGGAAAACCGGGGCGTGCTGGTGGGCGATGTTCAGCCGGACTCTCCGGCGGCCAAGGCCGGCCTCAAACGCGGGGACATCATCATCGAATATGAGGGTTTCCCCGTTCAGGAAATCGGGTCGTTCCGCAGCCGCGTGGCGACGACCTCGCCCGGCAAACGGGTGAGCATGGTGATTCTGCGCGACGGCAAGCGGCAGACAATCAATGCCGTGGTCGGCACACTGTCCGGGGAAGAGGGCGGCGCGCCTGCGACGCCGGTCCGACCCGGCGAACGGACCGAACTTGGACTCACCGTACAGAACCTCACGGATGATCTCGCGCAGCGATACGGCTACGAGGGCGACCACGGCGTGATTGTCACCGAGGTGGCGCCGGGTTCCACCGCCGCCATGGCGGGCATCACGCCCGGCATGCTGGTCCAGGAAATCAACCGCAAGCGCATCAACAACACCCGCGATTTCGACGCGGCGATCCGGGACAGCAAAGCGGCGAAGACCATCCTGCTGCTCATCAAAGACGGCCAATACACGCGCTATGTTGCCATCAAGACCGAATGACCTCCAGGCGGCACGGCGTGTGATGCCATAGCGCGCCGGAAGGGTGCGGACGCCCTTCCGGCGCGCGCTTCTTTGATAATTTGCGGCACCCAAAAGCAAGGACGTGA
>CAZLII010000049.1:0-12583 GCA_964559065.1 uncultured Nitrospirales bacterium
CGCGCTTTTGACTATACGCGCATCTGCCAGGAAGCCCACCTGATCTTCGACACGCGCAACGTCACCGCCGGCATCACGCTCCCACCCGGGTGCCGCGTGGTCAAACTTTGAGCGCGGCCCTTCGGCGCTATTCCGACAGTCTCAACGCGTCGCGGCCATTTTTCGTCGTATCAACACGCCCAGGCTTGCCGCCAGCAATACCACTATTAGCGCGGCCAAGGCCAGATACCCCGGCGACGGCATTTTCGCGGGAGGGGTCGGTGGCTCAAAGAGTTGGATTTCGACATATCCCTGGTGGTGGGCGGGTTCCGTGCCGTGCGCATACGCGACGAAGGCTTTGCGCTGGGTGTTGTTGTACACGATGCTCAACAGCGTGCCGGAGACCCCGTCGGCGCGCGCGATTTCAATGGCTTCCTCATCGCCAATCTTGCCATATCGTTCCAGGATCGCATTGTAAAGGTTCTGATTGCCGCCGCCATCGTGCCGTTTCCAGTAGATGACGTCATTCAGCCGTTCGTGGAACGGGTCGGGCGATTGACATGGGTGGCCCACGACCGATTCATCGCCGTATTGGTCAAAGCGCACGCCGCTGGTGAACAAAAGTCTGGCCTTGGGATCGGGCGCCCCAGGCCCCCCGACACAGTAATAGTATTGGTTGGTGCGCGTTGCCGCGCTCATGCGGGTGAGCGCGGCATTGAGGGTGGCGTCGAACATCAGGACATCGCGCAACAGCGTCGGGAACGGTATGCCGTCCAGCGATTCGGGATCGCAGAAGTGGCCCATGATTTCGCTGACCGCGAGGCCGAACTCGTTCATGCCGCCGCCGCCCGCGCCGATCAGGCCCACAAACCCGATGATGGCATGCCGGTGCCCGCCGTCGGTCGGCTCATAAATGGCCACCAGCGGATACTCCTGCCAGCCGGTATCCATGGACCAGTCAAGATTCCGCAACTGGTACAGGTCGCCCCTGGCGGTGGCCTTGCCCCAGAGCGCATAGAGTCCGCAGCCGAGTTCGCTGATGTCGGGTAACATCTGGATTTTCTGCATCACCCTGAAGGTAATGTCGGGGCGACCGGCGTCCTTGCAGCCGTCGGCAATGCCGCGCAACTCATTCTCCCACGCGACGGTGTCGAAATAGGCGCTCCGCCACATGGAATCCACCGCCGCGTCGTAAACGGGGTCCGGCGGCCCGATCTTGGTCATGATGTCCCATGCCGCCGCTATCTGGTCCGCCAGCAGCCGTCCGTACCAATAGCCCATTTCATACCGGGTGCCGCTGAGGCGCACCAGGGTAATGACGTCCGTTCCCGAACCGACCGTTTCGAGCGTGCCGGAACCACCGACGGACCGGAACGGCAGGGTGTCCGGCACGACGCTCACCTCCGTCGTGAGATGGAACGGGTAGAGGCCGCCGCTGGGAAATTCCAATTCCACCAGGAAGGCCGTCCAGCCCTGGGCGGGGGGAGCGACCTGCCCCACATATACGCCCGGACTTGTTTCCGGCAGATCGCTGCCGGTCCAGACGGGGCCGATGGTGTCAAGGCGGAAATTGCGCGCCGTGGGGTTGGTGGCCTGCCACAGTTTCACCCCAGAGGGCGGCGTCACAGTCTCAACCCACAGACTGCCGTCCGGCTGCTTCTCCCAGGAGAACTGGGGCCGGGGCGTCCCATTCACATACGACTGGTAATAGGCGATGATGTCCTGGATGGTGACGGCGGCGCCGGTGACGCCATGGTCGGTGTTGGGCACATAACGCAGGTGTTTCTCCCCTTTCAGGGCATCCCAGTAAAACTGCGAGGAATCCGGCAGGAAAAACTGGTCGCCCGTCGAGTTGACGATGAATTTGGGCATGGTCAGTTGATCCACGTTCTCGTAGGGGTCAATGATTGCGCACATGGCGCGGAATTCGTCGGAGTGCATCCACTCCATGATGTTCATGTCAACGTAGTCGCCGATGGCGGGCGCCCAGTAGCCGTAGGCGTCCCAATGATGCTGCATGGAATGCACGACGTTGGGGATGTCAATCACGATGGGGACAATCACCTCGGCGCGCGGGTCAACCATGCCGGTGGTCCAGGTGGTCCATCCGCGTTTGGAGGCGCCCATGACCATGAATCCCGTCACGAAAGGGTGTTCCGCCTGCACCACATCCATCGCCCGCACCACGGCCCGGGTCATCGGGAGGCGGGGCAGCCAGGCGGGGTCGCCCGTGATGCGGAACTTGTCCCAGGCGTAGGCGATGAGTTGGTCTTCGGTGCGGCCGTTCTCCAGATAGCGGGGGTCGAATTCATCAGAGAATCGGATGCGCTGATTGGGGATTTGCCGGATTTGCGCGACAATGGATTGCGTAGCGACCGCCATTTGCGAGAGGGTGGCGTCCGCTGAACCGGGCGGGGTCGCGCTGTTGGTTCCGCCGGCGACGACCATGATGGCCTTCGTGGCGGTAAGCGTGTCAGGCACATAGATGACCAGCCAGTGCTCCCAAAGCGTGCGGTCCACCTCTGAACTGTCCCGCCACTCCCCCGACGCCATGTACCAGACATTTGCAGTGAATCCGGCGCCCGCAATCACGTTTGCCGGCGTGGGGCCGTAGGTATAGGCCGGGTGCGGCGGGTACACATAATCTTCCAGCGGCCCCGCCTGCACGTGTGCCATCCCCATCAATATGCAAACAAACACGGCAAGAATGGTCTTAGGCATCTTCATGACGGACATATTCCTTAAAAGTTGTGTTGCGCAGACTACCCCGCACGGCGTATCCCGCGCCGCCGCCTCTTTGCAGCCTTGCGGCCGGACATGGATCAGCAAGGTCTATCGTAAGAATAATGGCGCATCTTGACGGCCAATACAAACGCGGTAACATTTTAACCAACTAAAGCAAGCACTGCGCATAACGCTGTCATTGCGAGTCCCCCGCTGCCTTCGGCGGCGATTCGCAGACAAAAGGGGAATTTGTAGTTTTGTGGGTCTTCGAGTGGCCACGTTCTTAGTAGGGCAGTAACAGCAAGTGGCCTATTTCGCGCGTAGCATTGTCATTTCGAGCGTAGCATTGTCATTTCGAGCGTAGCGAGAAATCTTCACCACAGCCCAGGATTTCTCGGTCGCTTGTGCTCCCTCGAAATGACAGGGGCAGTCAGATTGCCTTTTCCGTCTATCCCTCCCTTTGTTATTGCTGGCCTCATAGATCCGACGACAGCGCTACGCAATGTGCGGAATCGCTTCCAACATCAGCGCACGGATATTCTCCACGTTGTGGCGGAAGACGCTGAAAATCTCCTCCGCCGTCACCGGGGCCTCGTCTTCTTTCCAGCAGTCGTAGTCGGTGGACATCGCCACTGCGGCATAGGGCAGGCCGATTTCATTGGCCAGCGCCGCCTCCGTGGCCACGGACATGTTGATCACGTCCGCGCCCCACGTGCGGAACATGCGCGACTCCGCTCGCGTCGAGAAACGCGGCCCCTCGATCGTGATGACCGTGCCGCGTTCATGGACCGGCAGCCCGAGACCGCGGCCCGCCACGACCAACACCTCCCGCAGCGATGCGTCGAACGGATCGGCCATGACGGCATGCTGCACGTTTTCCTGCCCCCCGCCGAACGACTCGTGAAAGGTCGCCTTCCGTTGTTTCGTGAAATCAATGAACTGGTCGAGAATGACCAGGTCGCCGCGCTTGATTTCCTCGCGCAGGGAACCGCAGGCGGTCGTGGCCAGAATATGCGTGCAGCCCAAATCTTTCAGCGCCGCGACATTCGCGCGGTAGTTCACCTGCGACGGCGGAATCGTGTGGCCGCGCCCGTGCCGCGCCAGCATCACCACCGCAACGCCCTTGATGCGCCCTTCCGTCACCGGCGACGACGGATCGCCGTAGGGCGTCGTCACCGCCGTTTCCGTCGCCTCCTTCATCCACTGCGGATCATCCAGTCCCGAACCGCCGATAATGCCAATCTTCGCCATGGAAGCCTGCTCCTATGCCGATTGCTGCCGTGAATTGCGCGTCATGATAGCCCGGCGGCGCATCGGGTGCAACACGGACGCCATATGTCAGGAAGCAGACTTGGCCGGGGCGACGGGGCAAAAGCCGTCCTCTCCCTCTTCACAGGGCGCATAACCGCCGGCATTGTAGAATTGGATGACCCGCAACAATTCACTGAGGTTGATGACCCAATCCGTCGGATTGTAGTCTGAAGAATGCGGCGCGCATGATTGATCCCCGCCCGGCCCGGGGAGGTAGCCGTCTTCGGTGGCGTCGGGCGTCGCGGCGCAATGATAAGCCCCCGAATTATAGAACTGGATCACCCGCAGCAGTTCCGATAGCGATATGCGATAGTCTCCGTTGGTATCGGCGCTGTGAATGACAACCGACGGTTCCCCTTCACCTTCACCCTCACCTTCGCCTTCACCCTCACCTTCGCCTTCACCCTCGCCCTCGCCTTCTCCCTCACCTTCGCCTTCGCCGGGGATGCCACACTCTTCAAGATAAATAAAGCGGTCCCACGCGCGGATGGCATACTCGTCCGGACCCAGAGAAGAATACCCCTCATATTCCTGCCGGTTTGTGCAGCCGTCGCCATCGGCATCCGCATCGGGTGCGAACCATTGCGGCAGGGTAATCAACAGCGCAGGATTCGGCGGCGTAATGCCATATTCTTCAAGTACGCCCACCAACGCGCCAATGGCCGCCATGGTGTCTTCATCGCCAATCATGGCGTAGCCGGCAAGCGCGTACGACAGCGAATCAATCAAATGTGGCGCAATCATGTTGACCAGCAGAAGATAGCCCGTTTCGGTCAGGGCATCCTCGATCCCCGTCTTGACCAGCGTATAGTTCGCATTGAACGCTCCCAAGGCCGTCGCATGGTCCAGGCCGTTCCGGAAAAACGCGGCATCGTTCAAAACCAGTGCGATAAGCGCCAGTTCGTGCGCGTCCAGCATCCCGTTCGGCGATACGGGGATAAAGGCTGAAGGATTCGCCGGACCGTTGATATCCGCCTGATCGCATCGGACCAGTTCCGCAAACTCGGTCACTTCCGGAATCAGGCCAATCAAGGGCGCAGCCGAACAATATATCGTGTTCAAAGCACCGCAGAAATCAAAATCTCCCGGACTGGGCGGCAGTGGGGTGCGCGGCATGGGCGTGCAGACAATCTCGCCTTCCCCTTCGCCTTCTCCCTCTCCTTCTCCTTCTCCCTCGCCTTCGCCTTCTCCTTCACCCTCGCCTTCGCCTTCGCCCTCGCCTTCGCCCTCGCCCTCGCCTTCCCCTTCTCCTTCCCCTTCCCCCGTTCCATAGACGACATAGGTGGCCGAAAAGCCGACCCAGCCGCAACCATATTCGATGTAGCAGAAACCGTTCGTGCCCCAGTCATCGCCCCAGGAATTCTTCAGAATCCAGGCGCCCTCGCTCCCCTTCGTGTCATCCCAGCCCACCAGCATCACCGCGTGGTTGATGTCCCAGACGGAATATTCCGGACATCCGCCGATTACCCCCGGACCACTCCTCAACACATTGGCCACCAGCGACACCCCTACGGGACCGTAATCCATCAACGCTTGCTTGATGTCCTCCACGCTCGGCGTGAGACCGTTCACCAGACCCCAGTCCTGTATCTGGTATTGCGGCGTATAGGTGCATTGACATGACCCTTGGTACCCCACATAGGGATAGTCCGCCTCCAGCACCGCGCCTATCCTGCCGCACTTGTCAGGCTGGTCTTTGAACCACTGGTACGCCCATACCGCCCCATCACATCCCCAGCCAGCGGTGTTGCAGTTCAGCAAATGTTGCTCGGACAGGTCCACGGTAATCCCATCGGCGATCTTGATGGCGCTTTCCACCACCCCGACCGTGGCGAAGGCCCAGCAACTTCCGCACGCCCCCTGGTCCTTCGCAGGCGTGACGCCGCCCAACACGCGCCAGTCGAATACCGCCGGAAAGGCGTCTTTCGGATAGGTGCGCGGCTCGGTTTTCATCTGCCAGAACGGGTCATCCGGCGGCGGCAGCACAAACCCCGTGCCCTTGCCTTCGGGCGCCTCCTGTGCGTGAGCCGCGCCAATGAACAGCACCCCTGCAGCCAGAAGTATCCGCAGGAAAAAACCCCGCAGCATTGTCATGTTATCCATCATCGCCGTTCCGCTTTCGCTGGTTATCCCTGTAGCCGCCCAAAAAGACTACAGTGTTCCCGATTTTTTCACTTCTGCAAATAGTTTCTTCCGCGCAGGAAAAAGCCTTGCCAAATTCTATCATAACTCCAGATGTTCCGTATTCTTCTGTGCTATAATGCAGTCTATGTGAAAAAGTCTGTCGCCATGCGGCGGGCGCCGGTCGGATTGCGCCGCAGTAATGGCGCCGCAGGGCGATGGTAGTGTATATGGGCGGATACGCAATATCGCGGGAACGCCGAAAAACAACTGTGAGGTGTGCGGTCATGCGTCGCATAGTGCTTTGCTCAGTGGCGTGTTTGACGGTTGTGTTGCTGCTTGCGGGATGTCCGTGGTGGAGACCAGCGAAGCCCCATCAATTCACCAGCGCCGACGGCGCCTCCCGAAACACGTTGTTCGATGGGGCGCTGCTCGCGGGCGCGCCGGAGGACGGCGCGGGCCGCAATGAGACCCGGGAGGTGATCGAGCCGGATGTCATCCGGCGTGACGGACCGCTCCTGTACATCCTGAACCAATATAGGGGGCTGACCATTGTTGATCTGGAGTCGAAGGAGATGCTGTCGCAAGTGCCCACGCTGGGCTATCCGCGCGACCTCTATCTGGTCGGCGACCGGGCCTATGTCCTGGTCGGCTACGCCGCGGATTACCATGTGGAGGACACGTTTATCCGCGTGGACATCGGGTCGCGGGTCTATGTGGTGGATGTGTCGGACCCGGCGCAGGCGGAAGTGACGGGTTCCTTCCGTCTGGAAGGCGACTTTGTGGACAGCCGAATCGTGGGCGATGTGCTCTACGCCGTCAGCGCCCGCTACCAATGGTATTGGATGGATTCCGTGGCGGTCTGGAGCAAACAGCAGACCTCGGAATCGTGGGTGACCAGCATTGACCTCTACGACCCGCAGAACATCCAGATCGTGGATGAACTCAGCCTCGAAGGATATGGCACCGTCATTCAGGCGACCCCCTTTGCGCTCTTCGTCGCCGCGCCGGACTGGTACACCGACACTACCGCAATCACCTACATTGACATCAGCGACCCCGCCGGGGCCATCCAGACGCGCGGCGCGGTGACGGTGCGGGGCTATGTCGGCGACCGCTTCAAGATGGACGCCTGGAACGGCGTGCTGCGCGTTGTGTCCAACACGTCCTGGATTGACCGTCACGTCTATATCACCACAGTGGACTTGAGCAACCCTGACGCGCTGGCCGTGCTCGGCGAGACCTCCCTGGAAGGCGCGGAAGGGGAAACCCTCTTTGCCACGCGCTTCGACGGACCCCTCGGCTATATCGTCACCTTCCTGATTGTTGATCCGCTGTTCGTGGTGGATTTCAGCGACCCCGCCGCCCCGGCAGTCACGGGCATTCTGGAAGTGCCCGGATGGTCCACGCATATCGAAGCGCGCGGCGACCGGCTCATCGCGCTCGGCGTGGACGACACCGCCGGGCGGCAGGTGTGTGTGAGCCTTTTTGATGTGGCCGACTCGTCGAACCCCGCCCTGCTGGACCGCGAGAGTTTCGGCGATCAGTGGTCCTGGACCACGGCCTACGGCGACGTCAAGGCGTTCACCATCCTCGATGATCTCATCATCGTACCTTTCAGCGGTTGGTCGGAACAGGGCGGTTATGAACGGTTGCAGTTCCTGACTTGGGACCGCGACGGCCTGACGCTGCATGGCCATGTGGACCTGCAGGGACAGACCCTGCGCTCGCTGGAGTACGGCGGCATGGTCTTCGCCGTAACCTCGGAGCAACTGGCCACGATTGACGCGTCGAACCTGGCCGCGCCGGTCGTCACAAACCGCCTGACGCTCGCGGAAAACATGATGGATTTCCACGAACTCGCCCCGGACCTCGGCGCGGAAATCATCCTCTCAAGCGACAATCGCGTTGTCCTTGTGCGCACCGTGGACGCCGCCGGCATGCCGCTCGGACAAACGAGGGCGGACCTCGACAACTGCGTCGCCACCCACGCCTATGGCGCGAAGGTGGCGCTGGTCGCCACGGGGTGGGATGACGCCGAAGGCGGTTATTACCGCGTCGTGGTCATGGACTGCGGCGACCCGGCGGCCCCGGAAGTCGCCGCCGACATTACCGTAAAGGTCCAACCCTATTGGGGCTGGTACTGGTACTACGACATACTCCCCGTGCGGGCCGGCAAGGACGACGGCGCGGCGGAAAGCCCCGGTTGGGCGCCCGGCGCCGGCGGCAAGCGGATTGCCATCGGTATGCCGTGGTTCTGGTGGCCCGCCGAGGACACGACCTTCCTCTGCGGCAATGCGCTGGCGCTCCGATGCGCCGCCTCCAATTACGATGTGCAATACGGCCCCGCCGCGCCGCAGCAGGGCCTCGCGGTGGTGGACCTCGACGCCGGCGCATGGGTGCGCACCATCGGCCTGGGCTATGAGGGGATCGAAGCGGTCAACGCGGCCAATGAAAAGATTTACATCAGCACCAAGGAAAACGCCGGAAGCGATCTCGTTGGACGCCGATTCTGCGCCTGGTATCTGCATGCGCTCGACCCCGGTGTCCCGCAGATGGGACCGGCAGTCAATGTGCCCGGCGTGTTCCTTCAGTACGACCCCGCCACACAGGTGCTGGTCCTCGAAGACCAACAATTTGAAGGCCCCGTATGGAATTGGAGCACGCGCCGACTGCTCCAGAGCGTCTCCTGGGACGGCGGCGCGGCGGTCGCGCCGCTGGCGTCCCTCGAACTGCCCGGCGACACCGGCGTGCTGAAGGCGCGCGGCGCGCGCATCTTCTTCGACGCGTATAACGACGGCTATGTGCTCGGCAACATCACCGTTGCCGATTCCGGCGCCCTTGCCATCAGCGCGCGCGCGCCGGTGACCGATTCCTGGGCATACCTGATTGACGCCGCCGGCGACAGCGCCTATGTCGTCGTGAGCGGCGGCGCGGTGGCCCGTTACACTTTCGACGGCGCGCCCGCCCTGGCGGAGTTGCACCCCGTCATGAACAACCCGCAACGCATCCGCTTCGGCGAGGATGCCGCCTATGCCCCGCTGGGCTACGCCGGACTGCTGGTCATGGGGCGCTGAGCCAGGCAAATGAAGCGTCTTTGCGAATTCTGTATCTGAAATCGCAGGCATTTCTGGGCGCAAGAGGACGCCTGAGATTTCAACACGCAGTTCGGAAAAAATCACCCATTGAAATAGAGGTATGCGGCGAGAATGGCAAGCAGAACCAACGCCGAGGCGGTCACTTCACGCCAATCCCAACTGCTGCGGGAGGCGCGGCGGTCAGTGTCGCTCACGGTGGCGTAGGTAAGCCCCTGGAGTTTCTCGGCGGCGGGCGCTTCGCTCAGGTAACTGACGATGATCATGACCGCGCCGGAGACCAGAAAAATAAACAGGCTGTAGTACTGAAAGTACGTGTTGTTGATGATCCAGAGGAAGGAGCCCTGGGCATACCCTTGTTCGAAACCGGCAAGTTTGAGCGATACGGGAGTGTCCACCGCAAGCCGGAATACGCCGAGCGCGAAACCCACGATCAGCGCGGCGAGGCAGCCCCGGTGGTTGAGGCGTTTCATGAACACGCCAAAAAAGAATACGACGAAGATCGGCGGCGCGAGATAGCCCTGCACACCCTGGAGGTAATGGTAAAGCCCCTGCGCGCCCTGAATCACGGGAATCCACGCCAGTCCGATAAGGACCATTGCGATGGTCGCGATGCGGCCCACCCACACCAGTTGCTTCTCTGATGCCTGGGGCCGGTACTGCTTGTAAAGGTCCATGGTGAAAAGCGTGGAACTGGCATTGAAGACGCTGGAGAGCGAACTCATCAGCGCGGAGAGCAAACCGGCCGCCACAATGCCGCGCACGCCCATCGGGAGCACATGGCGCACCATGAGCGGGAACGCCGCCTGGGCCTTGTCGCCGTCCAGTTGGCCCTGCGTGTAAAGGGCCTGCTGCAACGCCTCGATGCGCCCGCTCTTGGCCAGCGCGAAGCAGATCATGCCGGGGATGATAAACAGGAACACCGGCAGCAGTTTGAGCATCGAGGCGAAGATGGCGCCGCGTCGCGCTTGTTGCTCATTGGGCGCGCCCAGAACGCGCTGGACGATGTACTGGTCGGTGCACCAGTACCACAACCCGATGATCGGCGCACAGAACAGCATGCCGAGCCAGGGATAGTTGCCGTTAAAATACCAGGCAATCCGCTGCTCCTCCATGACCGGCGCCCACGTGCCCTGCATGCCCTCCGGAACCAGCGGCTTCCAGAGGTTGAACATCTCCGACCCGCACACCGCCCGCAACTCGTCCCAGCCGCCAAGCCGCGCCAGGCCAAATACCGTCACGAGCAGCGACCCAAACACCAGGATGACCGTCTGCAGCGCGTCGGTATAGGCCACGGCGCGCAGCCCGCCCAGCACGGTGTAGAGACCCGTCAACAGAATCACCGCCACCGAACCGATCCAGAAACTGTTGAGCACGACAAAGCCGAGGTCCCACCGCAGTTCCGGCAACAACGTGGCGAAAACCACGCCCCCCGCGAAGATGCCCACGGCGATCTTCGTCAGCACATAGGCCACCAGCGAAATGATCGAAAGCACCCACCGCGCAGCGGGACTGTAGCGGCGTTCGAGAAATTCCGGCATGGTGTACACCATGGACCGCGCATAGAACGGCACCAGCACCCACGCCAGCACCAGCAGGCACCACGCATGCAATTCGTAGTGCGCCATCGCCACGCCGTCCGTGCAGCCCGACCCCGCCAGACCGACCAGGTGCTCCGAGCCGATGTTCGACGCGAAGATGGACGCGCCCACGACAAACCAGCCGAGATTGCGGCCCGCCAGGAAATAGTCCGAGGGGGTATCCTTCCCCTGCCGGATCACCCACCAGGCAATCCCAAACACCAGCGCGAAATACAGCCCGATTACGGCCCAATCCAGCCACGCCATGCCGTCTTCCCCTTCCTGTCCGCAGTGCGGCGGCATTCGCCGCCGGGTGCGCCCGCATCGCCGCCGCGCGGCATACGGGCAAGACCATCGCCGGACGCCCCGGAACTGAAAACATGCGCCCCGGCATCCCCATGCAACGGCCAAAGTCTACCCGAAACAGACACCTTGCGCAACAGCGTCTTGGGCGTCAAGAATCCTTGGCTTAAAAAGATTACGGGACGAATTTCTTGCTGCGAAAAGGCTGTGATTCCTGTAACATTTTAGCCGAATGGCGTGAAGTTGTGGGGCTATATTCAATCACTCCTTTCCCCGTCATTGCGACCCCCACCTCCTTCGGCGGCCATGCGCAATGACGGGCATAAAAGCCGAGCGGCGTCTGACCTGTCTCTTGTGACATAGGACCAAAATGTTTCTGTAATATCAATGTGGCTACCTTCCGCTCTGGCTCCCAAAAAACCTCTTGACGGGAAGCCTTATTCGTGCTATAAAAATCATAGTAGGGGGATAATCGGGCGTGTCCATAAGCCTCATCCGGGCGACGGGCGCGCGAGCACCGCAGCGGTGCGTGACACCGCAGGAGCGGTGTCACGAGGTGAAAACTCCCTTTCTTTTGTAAATCGCCGCCGAAGGAAGCGGGGGACTCGCAATGACGGGGTTATGAGCAATGATCACTTCAATCGGCTGAAATGTTACTGATTTCGTAACTGTTTAGCCCTCTGGCGTAAGGCGTTTTGGGTGAGGTATCCGACAGGAAACGCATGGTGAACCGACCTTCACTTCCCGTCATTCCCGCGAAGGCGGGAATCCAGAAAGGGCCAGTGTTTACAAGCCTTTCGTGCTGGATTCCCGCCTTCGCGGGAATGACGGAACGGGCGAAAAGACCTACGGTCAAGCATGTGCCCGAGCGTCGGAAAGGCGCTCACGCCAATCGGCTAAACAGTTACACGAAAAGCAAGTGTAATGTGTGTTGATTCCAACGGTTACTCCAGTCGGCTAAACAGTTACCACTTTTGTCATTTCGAGGGAGCATAAGCGACCGAGAAATCCTGGCCTGTGGTGAAGATTTCTCGCTGCGCTCGAAATGACAATGCTGCGCGCGAAATAGGCCACTTGCTGTTACTGCCCTACTGCTAAGAAAGTGGGGCCCTTTCTCTTGCGAATCGCCGCCGAAGGAAGCGGGGAACTCGCAATGACGGGGTTATGAGCAATGATCAGTTCAGTCGGCTAAAATGTCACCTGATTTCTATTATGGCGATTCGGGCGCAGGCTCGGATTCTGCAGGCGGTTCCGGTGTGGGTTCCTCCTCCAAGGCGGATTCTTCGGGCGCTGCTTCTCCTTCAGCGGGCGCTTCCCCAGTAGCCTCTTTGTCGCGCCGGTCGCGGCCAAGCACGCCGCGCACGCCGCCTACGACCCCGCCCACGACGCCGCCGACCACGCCGGTCACGCCGCCCACCACGGGGGATGTGACGCCGTCCACGACGGTGCCAACGCCGTCCACGACGGTGC
>CAZLII010000050.1:0-12460 GCA_964559065.1 uncultured Nitrospirales bacterium
GACCCGGAATTTTGGACCCTGCCGGCGGCGACTGCTGACTCTCGCCCACCAGCCCGGCGCGCACAATACAGCCGGAGGGCGGACCCGTTGGTGCGGAGTCGTTGCGGAACTAATCGGGGAACCGGGATCGTCGCCGCCCGGCCTTATCACACCTTTTCCGGCACAACGAAGGGTTCGCGGTAAACCCGGGTCAGATAACTGTTCGCCTCATCGTCGTTCTTGACCTGCATGGTGTCCGTATCAATCTCCAGGACGCGGTTGACCCGCGCGCCGGTCAGCGCGTAGTGCGAGAGGGCTGATGAGTAATGCCCTTCAATCGGCGGTGCGGTGACGCCTTCGGGGTTGCGGGCGCGGACACAATCTATAAAGTTTTGGTAGTGGTTGACGTCGCCACCTTTCTTGTTCTGTTTCACGAGTTTGTTGTCCTTGCCTTCAAAGATCTGGTAGCCCTCGTAGTTCGGGAAGGACATGAACCCTTTGGAACCATAGAACAGCACGCCAAACGATCGGCCGCCCACCTCGTCATTCGAACACCACGGCCGGACTTCGAGCGTCATCATTTTGTCCTTGCCGTCTTGGCCCTTGAACATGAACGAACTCGAAGAAACGTTGAAGACCTCCTTGCAGTCATCCCACAGGAACATGCCGCCCATGGACGCCACGCGGTACGGCACATCAACACCCAGACCCCAGCGGGCGGCGTCGAGTTGGTGAACGCCCTGGTTTCCTATATCGCCATTGCCGTACGCCCAGACCCAGTGCCAGTTGTAGTGTACGTAGGCGCCCTCGCCCTGTTCGTTCACCATGAAAGGCTGTTCCTGAGCCGGCCCCTGCCAGAGGTCCCAGTCCAGACCTTCCGGCGGATTGCCCGGATGCGCCTTGCCAATGTCGGCACGCCACTTGTAGCACACACAACGGGCCATGTACACCTCGCCGATGGCGCCATCCTTGAGCAACTGGATGCCTTCCTGAAACCCCGGATTGCTGCGGAGTTGCGTCCCGTGTTGGACCACCCGGTTGTACTTTTTCGCCGCTTCAATCACCTTCTTCCCTTCGAAGATGTTGTGCGTCATCGGCTTTTCGACGAACACGTCCTTGCCAGCCTGGCACGCCCAGATCGCGCCGAGCGAATGCCAGTGGTTCGGCGTGGCCAAGGAGACTGCGTCCACGTCTTTGTCTTCCAGGACTCTGCGAATATCCTGCTCCACCTTGGGCGCAGGCTTTTTGTTCCTGGTGAAGTATTCCTCGACCCTCGGCTTGAACAAGCGCGCGTCCGGGTCGCACAAGGTGACGACCTCCGCATCCTTCACCGCCGCAAACCCGCCCAAGTGCGATCTGCCCCGCCCGTTGATGCCCATCACCGCCACACGGACGCGATCATTCGCCCCCGCCCAACCCGTTCGTGATGTGCCAATGAGCACGGTCGCCGCCGTCGCGGCCTTCACGAAATCCCTGCGCGTAATCTTGCTCATATCGAAAGTCCTTCCTTGATGGATTTAGAATGGACCATGCATTCGCACCGGCGGATGCGCCACTGCAAAGCACATGTCCGATTCAATGATTCGTTGACCGACATTTGACCACGATTCGCCGCCGGACTTCAACTGTCGGGGCAATCTGAGGAATAAACCTGCGTTGTCAGGGCGGTGCGGATTAAACACAGTGGGCAGAGCGCAGCATAACCTGCGTCTTCCACGGCCGTCACTTTCGTAAGTCCTTAGTCCTTGCTTGGCAACATGGGCAAATTCTGGGGAACCATATGCAGTCTCTTATGGCAGTCAAACGGCACTTGGGGTTGCGTTGCATTGGTCTTTGATCGCATTCTATTATGACGATGTTCTGAAGCGGCGAAAACGCGCAACATGAGTGGCGGCGTATCACAGCAGGAAGGAGACTTGAGCGCCATGGGGATGGAAGGCTATGTGGAATACGAGCGGCGGGAGTACTGCAAGGATATTGCGTGTCCCGTGCAGGCGCTTCTGGGCCAGCAGGCGCCGGGTTCGCCGGACTACGAATCGGTTCGGCAGATTTGCACAACCCGGTGCATTCACACAACATATGAGTTCCACCACTGGCTGATTGAAAAAGGGTATCTTCTGGTCCGACCCACGGCCTGAGTCCCCAAAAAGGCCCTTGGAGCGCAGAAGGGGCGCGATATGTGTCGCGCTGATTCATTTGGCCTTCTGAAACACCAACTGTGAGGGGAAGCCTATGCGGGTAGCAGTGTACTATAGAAATGTGGATGTTCGGATAGAAGAACGGCCCAAGCCGGTCATCGGTCCCGGGGAATTGCTGGTCAGGACGATGGCCAGCGGAATATGCGGCAGTGATGTGCTGGAATGGTATCGAATTAAGAAGGCGCCTATCGTGCTGGGGCACGAGATCGCGGGTGATATCGTGGAGATTGGGGAGGGTGTCAGCAAGTTTCAGGTCGGTGACCGGGTCTTCGTTTCCCATCACGTCCCATGCAATACCTGCTGGTACTGTCTTCACGGCAACCACACGGTATGCGAGACATTGCACACGACCAATTTCGACCCGGGCGGGTTCTCGGAGTTCATCCGGATTCCGGCAATCAACGCGGATCGGGGCACATTCCGCCTGCCGGACAACGTTTCCTATGCGGAGGGCGCTTTTGTGGAGCCGCTGGCCTGCGTGCTGCGCGGCCAGCGCCTTTCGGGATTCCAACCCGGCCAGACCATGCTGATCCTGGGCAGCGGCATTTCGGGGATTCTCCATCTGATGGCGGGCCGGGCGATGGGCGCAGGCGCCATCTTCACGACGGACACCGACGAGTACCGCGTCGAAAAGGCGCGGGCATTTGGCGCCGACGCGGCGTTCAGCGCCCAGGAAGATGTGCCCGCCCGCGTACGGAAACTAAACGGAGGTCGCCTGGCGGACCTTGTCGTGGTATGCACGGGCGCGCTTGGGGCCTTCAGACAGGCCCTGCAATCCGTGGACAGAGCGGGAACGCTGCTGTGTTTCGCCACCACTGATCCGGGGGTCGAATTGTCCATTCCTTTGAACGATTTCTGGCGGAACGGCATCCGGGTCATGCCTTCGTATGCAAACAGTCCCTATGACGCCGAGTTGGCCATTCGGCTGCTTGCGGCAAAGCGGGTGCCTGTCGAGGACATGATCACGCACCGGCTCGGGCTTGACGACACCCCCTTGGGCTTCCGGCTGATGGCGGAACCTCGCGAATCGCTGAAGATTATCATCGAACCGCAACGCTGATTCAGGATGGGTAAACGGCAATACTGATCGTGGTTCCCCCGTGGCCCGACTATCACGGAATGCTGGATACTGTGCGGGCAGTCACTTACATTGTATGTTTTCCAAGGCCTTCAGGATTGCCGCAGCCACCTGCTTTGCCAGAAAGACGGAACCCTCGTCCGTGAAGTGGACATTTCTCGGTTGTTGGTATTCTGCAAGGTGGGGGAGGACATAGGCGTACAAGTCATTGACCTCCACGCCGTGTTCTTTCATCACTTCCGCTGCAATCGTATTTGCCTTGACCTCGTCGCCTGGAATGCGGCCGCCGGCGCCTTCGGGCACCGGGGTCGTCGAAGCCCAAATCAGCCGCGCGCCTGTGCCTTTGAGTTTGCGCACAAGCGCATCCAGGTTGTTTCGATACGTTTCGGGCGCTACCTGCCAGTCGCCCGCGATATCCAGTTTTCCGTCCTTCATCCGCTTGAGGTCGTGCAATCCCCAATTGAAATGAATGACATCCCACTTTTGATCGCCAATCCACGCATCCAGCATTTCCAGGCCGCGCGCTGTGGGGCCGCCATTAACCGGAATCCGAAGCAGGTTGGCCTTGCCCTTAAGCAATTCCCGGGCCGGGACGGTATAGCCGATGGAGATGGAATCGCCGATCAGCAACACGCGCGGCAGCCGGGGGTCTTCCTGAACCGGCGCAAATGCGGGATTATCGGGGGCTTCCGGGGTGGTGTCCCTCTTGGGAATTTCAGCGGCCGCGCAGAAACCGGCAAGGCAGCAAAGCACCGCGCATAGTAGAAGGCATCCCGGAACAAGACTTGAGATTGTCTGTTCCAATGCGCCGCCTCGGAATCTATACCGTTTGGTCTTGTCCATGTGCATCAAAGCCCCTTGTTTCATCGTTTCGTTTACAGGGATAGTGTAATGCGGCCGCGTCGTGGCGTCAATTGGGCGGAGCGGCGATTGACCGATTCCGGAGGCGGCCCTATAATGCCGACGACAATCATTTTGAAAGGGTTTTTTCATGTGTCGCAGGGCTTTGAATTTTTCGGTATGGCGCCGTGTGAGCCGAAGCGCTGTCACTCTCCAGGTCATTTTTCTGGCGATTGCCTTGACCGCATTGTGGACATCGGCGGCGCAGGGCGCGGTCGTCATAGATGCCGACTATCCCGGCGGCAACATTGTGGTGGACCGCATTGAGGGGGACGCTGTCTACCTCAAGCCCGACCTGCGCGATACGGAAGGCTGGTGGTTCTACTGGAGTTTCCGGGTTACCGGCGCGGCGGGCCGCACGATGATGTTTCGCTTCTTGGAACGCGATCCAATTGGCGTGCGGGGGCCGGCGGTCAGCGTTGACGGCGGCATGTCTTGGTCGTGGATGGGAACGAAGACGGTGCGGGAGGGGGCATTCACATACGCCTTTCCGCCCAACGCGGACGAGATCCGTTTCGCATTCACCATTCCCTACCAGGAATTGGATTTTCAGAAGTTCTTGGCCGGACATCAGCAATCGCCGGACATTGTTGTCGAGTCGTTGTGCAAGAGCAAGAAGGGGCGGAATGTGGAACTGCTGCGGGCGGGACGGCTGGATGGCGATCCGCGTTTCCGTGTCTTGGTCACCGCGCGCCATCACGCATGCGAGGCGATGGCGAGTTATGCGCTGGAGGGCCTGATAGACGGCGTTTTGGCGGATGATGACGATGGGTATTGGTTTCGGCGCAACGTCGAGGTGATGGCCGTTCCGTTCATGGACAAAGACGGCGTCGAGGACGGGGATCAGGGGAAGAACCGGCGTCCGCGTGATCACAACCGCGATTACATCGGCCCCAGCATCTATCCGGAAACGGCAGCGCTGCGGACGCTGGCGCGCAACTGGTCGAATGACAGACTGAGAGTTGCCTTCGATCTGCATTGCCCATACATTCGCGGCAAACACAATGAAGACATCTACATTGTGGGCAGCCGGAATGAGAGTATGTGGGAGCAGCAAAAGATATTTGGCGCGTTGCTCGAACAGGCGAACAAGACCAGCGCGCTGCCCTATCGGGCCGAGCACAATCTTCAGCATGGCGAGAGTTGGAACAAGTCCGGCAACTACTCCGCGGGCCGCAGTTTTGCCCGGTGGGCGGAGGGCATCGAGGGATTGCGTCTTGCTGCGAGTTTCGAGATTCCCTACGCGAATGCGGGCGGCGCGGCGGTTACCCCCGAGGTGGCCCGCGCCTTTGGGCGTTCTCTTGCCAAAGCGTTGCGCTCGTATCTGGAAAACCTGGGGGACCCTGCGCCAACAGCCGAACAGCCCATCCAGGTGGCCGGCGTTTTCCCGGCAATGACCGTGATGGCGAAGGGAATCGGCAGCGATTCCGAGGCTGGGATCGGCGCGTTGATGCCCTGGGGAGACCGGCTCTGGGCGGTAGGGTACGTCGCCCACATCCGCGGTCAGGGCCTTGGCCTCTATGAGATTCGCGAGGACATGAGCATGCGGCGTCATCCCGCATCCATCACCGGCACCTACGCCAACCGCATGGTGCATTGGCCCAGCGGCCAGGCGTTTATCGGCCCCTACGCAATAGACGCGGACGGGCAGGTGCGCCTCATCGAGGCGTTCAGGGACAAGCGTCTTGCCGCCACCTGCGCCCATCTCACTGATCCCAAGAGGAAGGCGTACTTCCTCGGCATGGAAGGCGGATTCTGGGAAGTGGACGCGCATACCCTGGATGCAGTCCAACTTTTCGATCTCAGGGAAGAACTCCGCATCGTAAACGCGCGGGAACATTTCAAAAGCGCCTATACCGGCCAAGGCCGCGTCGTTGTCGCCAATAACACCTATGACGAAAAGGAATTCCTGGGTGAACGACACGCGGGACGGCTCGCGGAATGGGACGGGACATCATGGACCATCATCGAGGAAAACCCGTTTGTGGAGGTCAGCGCCAGCGAGGGCAACGCGACTTACGGCGGGAACACGCTCTATGCGATCGGCTGGACAAATGCGTCTGTCGTGCTGCGCGCCCTTGTCAAGGGTGAATGGCAGCGCTATCTGCTCCCCAAATCCAGCCAGAGTTGGGACCATGCCTGGAACACGGAATGGATGCGCATCCGGCATGCCGTGACCGAACGCCTGTTGATGGACGCGCACGGCACGTTCTTCGAACTGCCCCCTTTCGCCTACGGCGGCCATATCTGGGGCATCCGTCCCATCTGCACCCATCTCCGGGTCGTTCCGGACTTCTGCCACTGGCGCGGCCTCTTTGTCATGGCATCGGACCAGATTGACCATGACCAGGGCCAGCCGCAATCCGGCCTCTGGTTCGGCAATATTGACGACCTCTGGGCGATGGGTAAGCCGTCGGGCTGGGGCGGCCCCTGGCGGGAAACGCCCGTGGCGGCCGGCGAAATCTCAGACCCGTTTCTGATGACGGGCTATGACAACAAAGTGCTTCATCTTACGTGTAAAACGAAGAAACCGGTGCGATTTGAGGTCGAGGTTGACGTCCTTGGCGATGGACATTGGATGCCCTATGAATCTTTTGTGCTTGGCTCCGGGAAACCCTATGTTCACCATGAATTCCCGCAGGGCTTTTCTGCACACTGGGTACGGATCAAAGTGAACAGGGAGTGTATTGCCACCGCTTGCTTCATCTACAATTGAATATCAGCAGGCAAATGAACGCTTGCCGTTCCGTTGCTGTCGTTATAATGGACCAATCCCCGGGTGCTGGATTCTCCCGCCTGTTTCCACTTTCCACGATAATTGCCGCCGACCGCGATATTACCTTATGCTGTTGCCGATTAGAATGAGAGGTTCCGCCATGTTCAAAAATATCATCAGTTTCGTATGTCTCGCTGCCGTCCAACTGAGCGGCCCTTTCGCCTTTGCTCAGGAGGACTTTCGCGTACTGTCGGAAACGATTGACGGCATTCCGCCGAAAGAAATGATGAAGGAGTATCTGCTGGGACTGATTGAGCGAGAGTGGGACCGATGGAAGCGTGATTATGAAGCGCGTACGACACCGGAATCCATCGCCGAATATCAGAAGCGCCTGCATGATCAGTTCATGGACGCGATTGGCGGACTCCCTGAACGCACGCCGCTCAATTCCCAAATTGTCGGCATTATCGAACGCGAGGGATACCGTGTTGAGAGGGTTCTTTTCGAAAGCAGGCCGCGTTTCTACGTCAGCGCGGCGCTTTTTCTTCCCGACCCCGCCCGATTTCAGCCGCCCTATCCGGGCGTGCTTGTTCCCTGCGGCCATGCCCGGCCGGCCAAGGCCCATGACGAATACCAAAGCATGGGCGCCCTGCTTGCCCTGAACGGCATGGCGGCCTTGGTATTTGACCCCATCGATCAGGGAGAACGGATGCAAATGCTTGATGCCGAGGGCCGCCCGATCGCGTGGGGAACGCATGCACACACCCTTCTGGGCGCGGCCTGCATTCTTTTGGGGATGAACACGGCAACGTTTGAGATTTGGGACGGGATGCGCGCCATTGACTACTTGCAGTCTCGGCCGGAGGTGGACGCTGAACGCATTGGGTGTACGGGCAACAGCGGCGGCGGGACGCAGACCTCGCAGATCATGGCGCTGGATGATCGTGTCAAGGCCGCTGCGCCAAGTTGCTATCTTCACTACCAGGCCGTGCAATTGCGCAAGTCGCCGGGAGATGCCGAACAGAATATTTTCGGCCAGATGTTGTTCGGCCCCGATCATCCCGATTTCATCATGATGCGCGCGCCGATGCCCGTGCTGATCTGCGCCGCTACGAAAGACTTCTTCGATATCAATGCGACATGGGAAACATTTCGTTTCGCAAAGCGGCTTTATACGCGGATGGGCTTCCCGGAGCGCATGGACATCCTCGAAAACGACGAGGGACACAACTACAACCGGACGCAACGGGAAGGCGTGGCCCGGTGGATGTCGCGCTGGCTGCTGAAGAAGGACCAACCCATCGTTGAACCTGAACTCGAACTGATTGACGAGAAGGAAATGTGGTGCAGCCCCCGGGGACAAGTCATGTTGATCGAAGGCGCGCAGTCGGCCTACGACTTCCTTGAGGCGGAAGAGAATGCGCTGGCGTCCCGGCGTCAGGCGCGATGGCGCTCCGAGAGTCACGCGCGGTTGCTTGAAGAGGCCCGACGGCTCGCCGGAGTCCGGCCCCTGGGCAGCCTGCCCGAACTGGAGGTCCAGCCCGCCGGAGAGGAAACACGGCCCGGATATATGATCGAGAAACTTATCTTCACGCCCGAACCGGGCATCGCGCTGCCTGCCGTCATGTTCAGGCCGTCCCAAGCGAAGGCAGGCGATATTTTCCTGGTTGTGTCTGAAAACGGCAAGGAAGACGCCGCGCGCAAAGAAGGGCCTGTTGACGTGCTGGTCAAACAGGGGTACAACGTCCTCGCGGTGGATGTCCGTGGAACCGGCGAAACGACGCCCGTGCCGCAACAGGACCTGGGCAGGGGCGTCGGGGGGGATTGGGATGACTACTTCCGCGCCTATGTCCTGGGGCGTTCGTACGTGGGCATGCGCGCGGAGGACATCCTTGTGTGCGCCCGGTATTTGAAGGCGCAGGGGTTGACGGTACATCTCGCGGCACTGGGCAATGTGGGCGTACCCGCGCTGCATGCCGCGGCTTTCGAGCCTGAACTGTTCGATTCGGTCAGACTTTCGGGCGCATTGGTCTCGTGGTCCAATGTAATTCACATGAAACCCACGCACAACCAACTCATCAATGCCGTGCATGGCGCGTTGCGGGTTTACGATCTGCCGGATTTAGCGCTTACACTTGGCGGAAAACTCACCATTGAAAACCCCGTTGACGCACAAGGCAAGCCAATCCATGGCGGCGTATAGAACTTTACTGGTAAACCCTCAGTACAACGTCGGACCGGCAATACGTTCGCCGCGCACTTGCCGCTCTTGGTCCTCCGGATCAAACGTGCCGTAGAACAGCGCGTTGGCGTCCATCCAGGTCACCAGACGGTCCACGTCTTCATCGCTGAGACGGACGTCCTGATGGCCTTCGAGCAGCATGTCCATGAGACGGCTGGCAATTGCCCCGAAACGGCCTGGCGGCGTCCGGGGTTCGTCATTGGCCGCCAGGTTGCCCCATTGCGAAAACGGCACCAGCGGCGCAAGCGCATTATAAGACTTCGTGTAGCGTCCCTCCGGCTCGCCGGTCAGCACCAATGGACGCCCCTCCGGCCCGGCGGGATTCTCCCCGCTGTGACACCGAACGCAGTGTTTGTCGAGCACGGGCTGAACCAGCAGCGGATAACTGAATGGATTGGATCCTTCAGGACCGGGCGTTATCCGCGAAGGTTCTCGTTGCACAGCCAGGGTAGGGCGCATGCCGGCCGGGGCGCTAAGCCGTTGTTCATGGCACCCGACGCACGATGCTCTTTCCCCCGGCTGTAAATAGGTCAGGCTGCGCATGGTCTGCACCGCGCGCCCGCGTTCGTCAATGGCCTGAAACATAAGAGGGATGCGGGATGGCGCGCGGAAATACGCCGAACCGTCCGCTTCCACCGGCACCGTTCCAATCACCTGTTTGCCGGGAGAGGCATTGGCCAGGCCGACCATCGGATCGTTTGCGTGCGGCGTGGTTTTGGGCAGCACCTGCACAATGCGCAAGCGTTTCACAGAGTGCTCAGGCAATTCATAATTGCTGATGTAAGCATTCTGCAAATAGAAGATTCCCTCATCCCCAAGCGCATCGTCGCGCATGGAGGGAATGACAGGGGGCCTTCGACGCGGCTTCAGCGGGATTGGCCACAGGCTCGAAATGTTGAGGTCCCGGTAAATCAGTTCACGATTGCCGAACGCGTCGGCAAGATACAGGCCGAACATGTTCGCCTTATTCGATTCCGGCTCGCCGATAAGCGGGTCAAAACTGTATGCGACGATAAACACAGTTTCCGAGAGGGGATAGGGGCTGCGATAACAATGTCCGGGCCAGCGCCGCGCCTCCTCCGGCGTCTCATATTCCCTGGGGCTTCCCGGCGCATGCCAGCCCACCGGCGGCACATGCGTTTCGCTTTCCGGAAACGGCGCATCCGGCGTCAGCCGACGCAGCGGTTCCGGACCGTCCACCCCCTTCGTCCTGTCCACGAGGATGATTGAACCGGCCGTCATCGCGTGATGCGCCGCCGCCGTCGCCATGACCAATGGCGAGTCAGGCGCCTGCCGGGCTTCCCACACGCCCACCGGATTGAAGGTATTATTGCCGTAATACGCCATCGTCGCCGAACCATCCGGTCGCGTTACCCAGAGTTGCTGATAGTGGACGGCATCGCGGTCAACATAGTCCCATCGTGTGTAAATGATCCGTCCATCAGCGAGCACTGAAGGGTCCCACTCATGGGTCTCATGGAAGGATATAGGATGCGGGTTCGCGCCGTCCGTATCGGCCAGCGCAAGCGTGTACACATCGCACGGACCGCGTCCGCAACGGTGGAATCCACCCCGGCGCGTCGAAATGAAAACGATTTTGCCGTTCGGCAATTCGCAGGGCGAGAAATCGTCATACGGCCCATCCGTCAACTGCCGCAACCCCGATCCGTCAGCGAGGATCGCGTACAAGTGATAGCGCCGGTCGCGATATGGCTCCAGGTTGTCCCACTCCGGCACGGACGGCGCCGCGCAGAAGGCAAACAGGATACGGTCCGCGTCATAGGTCACCTCGGGTTGCATATAACTGCCTTCCGGGAGCAGCCCGGATGTCAGCGAACGACACGCCATGGATTCGCCCGGACGTTCCAGCAAAAAAAGCCCGCCGCCGGGCCTGGCGCATCGCCCGTAATACTGCGTCAGTTGATGGCTGAAAAACGAAGGCACATGTTTGGCAAATACAAGCGGGCCGACTTGCGCGACCGGATTCGCGAACACAATCCTCCGCCGCGTCTCATGGACTTTCAGCCACAGCCTTTCCCACCGGGGGTCATCGTTGTCCGGCCCCAGCCGGATGAGTTCTGCGAACGCCTGTTCCAGTGCGCGCCACGATTGCAGCGATTCATCAGGCCCGACGCTGCTCTCATCCAGACTGGCGATAAGATCATTGCCCTGTTGCAGCGTGCGCGCAATCGCACGCACAAACGGCACGGCTTCCCGCTCTGTCTCGATGCCGTCCCGCATCCGCCAGTCCCATTCCACAAGCACCCATTCCATCCCCGGACGCAGCGCCGGCAACACCGGCGGAGGAAAAGTCTCTGTGGCGGGCGGCGCCGGCATCGCAGGAATGGGTTGCGCATCCTCCCCTTGAAACAGTCGCATCCTGCGCCAGCGGACCACCGTCTCGCCCGGTCCCCCGATTGTCTTCAGACGGAGAAGTCCGTCTTGTGATGGCGAATCCATCCGGACTTGTAGAAGTGCTGCATCCCCGGCAACAATCTCTTGCGGCATTCCCGCACCATCAAACGAAAAAACGACCTGAGCCGATTCCCCTTTCAAAACCGCCACCTCGGCTTGCGCCACCACCCCGGCGGTCGCGTTGATGATTGGAATCCCAACCGCGACATCCTCCCCTTCCCGAATGCACACTGCGAACGCATCCCGCCCCAGTGAGGCCACCTGCGGTCCCGACCACTCAGCGATCAGTGAAAAGCCGCATACCGCAGAACTGGGGGGAGGCGCCGCCGTCCCGCAAAGCAACACCTGCGGTTCGCCGAAACACAACCCGCTGTCGCCGTGACCCGCCGAGGACACGCCAGCACACAGCATGGAAAAAACCAACACCAACACGCCTGTAGGCGCTCCACAATACATCATGATTCCTTCTTTTCGTGAAACCAACAAAATCCAACGTTTCCCTGCGGACGCTTGAAAATTTCTTTGCTGTCTTATCTGCTTCCGGGAAACAAAAGACCCTGATTGCTTTTGCGAACACTATTGGGGTTTATCTTGAGAGTACGGAGAGTTCTTCATCCCATGTACACCGCATCATTACCGATTCTCTCCTCTTCCCAAACGTCTCTTTGTAAAGCGCCAACGGCGCGACATTCCTCAGCCCAGCCCAGCGGGCTGGGAAAAGGGCTAACCTGTTCCATGCGCCCCAACGGGGCGCGATACTACCATCGTGGTCCTTCAGACCGCCACATATGCGCATGCGCACATGCCACCTGGGGCGTTGCCCCAGGCTGAGGGATTTCGGCCCGTTGGGCCGGGGCGTCAGAGAGGTATCATGTCGTTGTTCGCAATGCTACCCCGGCCCACGATGTTTCATTTATCGGTACATCCTTGAA
>CAZLII010000051.1:0-12453 GCA_964559065.1 uncultured Nitrospirales bacterium
CGAACTCGACGGAAACGTGGTCGTAGATATGCCCGAATTCGGGGCCGGTGCGCTGGGAACGGCCGCCCATGCCCACCGCGCTGATGGGATGCGACCTGAGCGCCCAGTTCATCACATCAATGTTGTGCAGATGCTGCTCGACAATATGGTCGCCCGACAGCCATGTAAAATAGTTCCAGTTGCGAATCTGCCATTCCATATCCGACCACCCGGCCTGACGTTCCACGGCGGGATAGTACTCATAATCGCCTATCCAGTAACATGCCGCGCTCACAATCTCCCCGATGGCGCCCTCATGAATGCGACGGAGTATTTCCAGGTATGACGGCTGATGGCGGCGCTGCGCGCCCGACACGATGGACAGCCCCTTCTGTGCCGCCAGTTCCGTGGATGCCAGCACGGAACGGACGCCCACAGGGTCCACCGCAGCAGGCTTCTCCATGAACACATGCTTTCCCGCTTCGATTGCCGCGCGCAAATGAAGCGGACGAAAGCCCGGAGGCGCGCAAAGAAAAACAATGTCCACATCGCAATTGATGACCTGTTGATAAGCATCCCAGCCCGAAAAACAGGTTTCCGGCGTTGCCGTAAACCGTTTGCCCAATGTGCGCAGTTTCTTCACCCCTTCCTCCAGGGCATCCGGAAAAAGGTCGCCCGCGGCCGCAATGGTCACATTGTCGGTCGCACGAATACAATCCCGCGCCGCACCCGTACCGCGCCGCCCGCATCCGATCAATCCCACGCGCAATGGGTCCGCATCCGCCGCGCGTGCTTGCAACGCGCCCACCGTCATCGCTCCAACCCCCAGCGCGGCGGCGCGTCCCATGAATTCCCTGCGTGTTGTTGCATTCGTTGTGGTCGGGTGTGTGATCATGATCGCTCTTCCTCTCGTCTGTTCTTGATCGTGCATTCGT
This sequence comes from uncultured Nitrospirales bacterium, assembly GCA_964559065.1. Taxonomy (GTDB): domain Bacteria; phylum Hydrogenedentota; class Hydrogenedentia; order Hydrogenedentales; family CAILVY01; genus CALEDJ01. Next base: position 915 of record CAZLII010000051.1, read on the forward strand.
GTTCGGTTAACGCGTGGTTTTGTGTTGCTGGATTCCCGCCTGCGCGGGAATGACGTTCTAAAATGGGGCGTTTTGCAAAATTCGTCATTCCCGCGCAACCGGGAATCCAGAATAATTCGTCCAGTTATCGAATTGGTTGAAACTATTGATTATAAACACGCTGAAATCACTCTTAATTGAACACCAATGCTTGATCGTGATATGTACGACACCGCCTTACAGTCAACCAACAAATCGGCCGCTCAGGGATAATCGCAAGCATTGTCCGTTTACGGGTTGGAATGCAAGCACCCTGATTTCAGCCGGGTATCTATTCATCGTTTACGTTTAGGAAATGCCTGCATTTTGAGGTTATCCCAGCGCCATTTCCTCCAGCAATTGCCAGCAGTACCATTGCATGCGGGGCAAATGAAAAGGCCCTTTCCACATGTTGCCCTTTAACCGAACAGAAATGCTTCCGTCGCGGTGCAGATATCCGTACCAATCGCCAAATTCCGGGTCGGGGAAGTGCGCATACGCCCAGTCATGCACCTGCCGATGCCATGCCGCGTATTTTTCGTCCCCGGTCATGTGATAGGCCAACAAGGTGGCGATGATGGTCTCATTGTGTGGCCACCAGAACTTCATGTCATGCCAATACTCCTGGACCGGCAGCCCTTTCACATCAACAAAGTACAGCATGCCGCCATACTCTTTGTCCCAGCCGCGCTCCCACATCCAGTCAAGCATCCGACATCCCAAGGCGACGAGTTCCGCATCTCCGCCGCGCAGGCGCGCCTCGTGGAGAATAAACCATGCCGCCTCAATCGCGTGACCGGGGTTCAGCGTGCGCCCGTCAAAGTGGTCAATGAATTCGCCGTTCGGCCCTACCGTCTCAAGGACACACTGAAGTTCGGGATGCACAAAATGGTCGCGAATCGCGGCGATGCAGCGATTGATGCGGGCGGTGCAACTATCCGTGTCGTCAACCGTGGCGCGCAGTTGCTGCGCCACATTGATGGTAATCATGGGATAGGCAAGCCCTTTAAGCGGCCGCGTTTCGGCGATGACCTTGGGTGGCAGCAATCCGGGAGTGTTGACGTAGTGCAGGAATCCGTTGAAAATGTCCCTGGCTTTTTCCGCGGCACTTTCGTCGCCCGAAGCCTTCGCATAGGCCGCGAAGGCCATGGCGGCAAAGGCTTCACTGAAAACGTAGCGCCGCTTCCGCAAAGGCCGCCCGTCTCTCGTTACCTGGAAAAACATGCGGCCATTGTTGTCAAACCCATGCTTCCGAAGGAATTCGATGCCGCTGCGCGACCACGCCAGCCACTCCGGGCGCTTATCCACCGTGTTGTAGAGTGTCGCAAGAAGCCAGGCAATCCGCCCCTGTTGCCATATCCCCTTGTCGATATCAAGTACAGCGCCGTCCCGGTCAAGCGCGGTGAAGAAACCGCCGTGTTGTTCATCAACACAGCGGGGAAACCAGAAGGGAAGGGTATTGTGAAGCAGGCCATCCCGATAGATGCGGCGCAAGGCATCCATTTCTTCATTCGTCATACCAATACCCCCATAATGACCGTGATGGATGCTGCGGCCTTGCGTTGGCATTTATGTGCGGCGTTCCGGTTATCGCTCTTAATGTGGCACATCACCAATGTTATACCCCCATGAACGGTTACACTACCAATCTTTCTCAGTTCTTCGTAACATTTTAGCCGCCTGAAGTAATTTTTTATAGAGAGCCGTCATGGCGAGCGAAGCGGCGCCACCGGTGCACTGCACCTCATAACGAGCACCTCGGAGGGGTGCAGTACAAGTATGTTGTTCACGCTTCAGCGTGCCCGGTCCCGCACTCCAACGGGGCGCAGAATAGGAGACCTTCGGTCGGCGCAGCGGCGCGGTCTGGAGACCGGCCGCAACATGGGTATGTTGTTCACGCTTTAGCGTGCCATTGTCCTGCACCCCTCCGGGGCGTTAACTGCCATCTTGCGGATGGACGACGACAAATAAATCAATCCTTGGGTATCCACCATGTCATGACGCAACAAGCATACCTGCGTCTTTCGTCTTTGTATTCTCCCTGCTTTCCCAAGCCTTTGCTGCAGATGGCCAAAATGTTGCAAAACCCTCATCCCGTATTCATGACCGGGTATGCGACATAAATAATCATCGCTTCCCGCATGGCAAATGAAAAAGGACGCGCCAAAAAGCGTGGAATTGCCTCGCGGTTGAATGCAAACGAGTGATTTCCGTCTTTTTGCATTTTTGACTCCTTGAACTGTAAACTCCGACACACCATTTGGCGGAAGGGAGGCGCGACCATGGCCATGACATTCATAGACTATGTATCCATTCTTCTTTTCATCGCGGCGGTGTTGGGCGTGAGCATGTACAAGAGCCGCCGAAAGAAGGACAGTGCGGCGTATTTTCTTGCGGGTCGTGGGGCGACATGGTGGCTCATCGGGTTTTCGCTGATCGCAGCAAACATTTCGACCGAGCAGTTCGTCGGCATGAGCGGGGCCGGCGCCGGAAACGTGGGACTGGCGATTGCCAGTTACGAGTGGATAGCCGCAGTTACGCTGGTATTTGTGGCCATATTCTTCTTGCCCCGGTTTCTCAGCGCAGGCATATTCACCATTCCGGAGTATCTGGAATACCGGTATAACGCGACGGCGCGCACGATCATGTCGTTGTTCCTGATGGTGGTTTATGTTTGCGTGACCATCGTGGCTGTGGTGTATTCCGGCGGTCTTACCATCCATACGATATTCGATCTGCCGCTTGTTCCAAGCATCTGGCTCATTGGGGTTCTTGCGGCGATTTATACGGTATTCGGCGGCCTGACGGCGGTCATCTGGGCGGACCTGATTCAAGGGTCCGCGCTCATTGTCGGCGGCGCCGTCGTGTTGTTCTTCGGACTGCACGCGCTGACGCCCGATGGCGGATTGGTCGCCGGATGGGGCGTGTTCATGGCGGAAGCCGGGGACAAGATGCATATGAGCCTGCCCAACGATCATCCCTCGCTTCCTTTCACGGCGCTGCTTTTCGGCATCTGGATACCGAACTTCTATTACTGGGGCCTCAACCAGTACATTACGCAGCGGACACTGGCTTCTAAAAGCCTCAGTGAGGGACAAAAAGGCATTCTGTTCGCCGCTTTTCTGAAACTGATCATCCCCTTTGTCATTGTCATTCCCGGAATTATGGCCTGGATTCTTTTCCGCGAGGAATTGGGGGCAACGGAGAGCGCGGCCAAGGATGCGGCGTATCCGCTGATGATCCGCCACCTGGTGCCGGCCGGGTTGCGGGGATTCATGCTTGCGGCGCTGGCCGGTGCGGTGATGAGTTCGCTGGCCTCAATGCTCAACTCGGCTTCGACCATTTTTACGATGGATGTTTTCAAACGTTTTATCCGGCGCGACGCAAGCGAGGGCCTACTGGTGCTTGTTGGTCGCGCTACAACGGTGCTGTTCGTCGTCATAGGCTGTCTCATCGCGCCCATGCTGGCGGACCCGCGATTCGGAGGCGTGTTCCACTATATCCAGGATTTTCAGGGCTACATTTCTCCGGGAATCCTTACGGCGTTCGTCTTTGGGCTTATCGTCAAGCGCACGCCGGCGGCGGCGGCCATTGCGGCCATGATCGCCAACGTGCCGATATATGGCGCGCTCCATTTCAGCGTTGTGCAGACGGCTATTGTCAAGATGTTGCCTTTCCTGGGCGCGATAGGCCCCGACGGTGTAGGCAACATCGCCTTCCTGAATCAAATGGCCATTACGGCGACTTGCCTGGTCATTGTCATGAGCATTGTAACAGCCTTTAGGCCGCTCAAAGAGCCGGTGGTCATGCCCGTGAACAAAGATTTCGATATGAGAAGTTCTCGTGTCGTGCCTGTCGCCGGCGCGGCCGTTATTGTCACAACTGCATTGCTGTATTACATTTTCTGGTAAGAACGAAAACGTTTCCTCGGACCCCGCCGAAGTTTATAGTTAGAGAACTAGAGCCATCGCTGCCGGAATTGACGCCCATCGCGCAATAGGGTGGGTGAAGAATCAGAGGAGAAACGATGATGATTTCGCGTCGCCGGTCGGGCATTTCTTCAGTCTTTACCGTGATCATCGCGATCGTGCTGAGCCTTTTCGCTTGTGCGTCCGGAGATGGAGGAAACATGGACATCAATTGGGAACACAATGGTGATCGTTGGAGCGCTGACCGCGCCAATGCCTGGTATGCCGGACTCCCCTGGCCGGCGGGGGCCAACTTTGTGCCCAGCACGGCGTCAAACCAGTTTGAGATGTGGCAGGCGGAGACTTGGGACCCGGAAACGATAGACCGGGAACTGGGCTGGGCGGCGGGCATCGGCTTCAACGTGATGCGCGTCTATCTGCATGACATGCTCTGGGCGGCTGATGCGGAAGGGTTTGAGAAGCGCATTGATGAATACCTTGCCATCGCCGACAAACACGGCATCAAGACCATGCTCGTGTTGTTTGACAGCGTGTGGGATCCTTTTCCCAAACTCGGACCCCAGGAGGATCCTGTGCCACATGTGCACAATTCGCGCTGGCTGCAAAGCCCGCATATTGATATTCAGAAAGACTCGTCGCGCTATGAAGAACTCAAACCCTATGTGACGGGCATCCTGACGCGCTTCAAGGACGACGCCCGCGTACTTGCTTGGGACCTCTTCAATGAACCCGGCAATCCCGTCCCGCAGTATCAACCCAAAGAAGGCTGGACCCGCGAAGAGAAGGAAAATGCGCACCTCATTCTGTTGGGCAAGATTTTCGATTGGGCGCGCGAGGTCAATCCTTCCCAGCCGCTGACAGTGGGGGTTTGGGTGGATGTTGGGAGACGCACCAATCCGGTGCCACCGCTGGACCGGCTAATGCTGGAGCGTTCCGACATCATTACATTCCACTCTTACAGTCCGCTTCCCGCAGTGAAGACGGCAGTGACGTGGCTGAAGCGTTCCGGTCGTCCCATCATCTGCACGGAATACATGTCGCGGGGTTCCGGCAGCACCTTTGAGAAAGTCATGCCATACCTCAAGGAGCAAAATGTGGGCGCCATCAACTGGGGGCTTGTTGATGGGCGTTCGCAAACCATCTATCCCTGGGACTCCTGGGACAAGCAATACACCGCGGAACCTGATCCGTGGTTCCACGATGTGTTCCGGAAAGATGGGACGCCCTATGACGAGAAGGAAACCACCCTGATTCGCAAACTCACCGGCGCAACCCGATAGAGGAGGAAATATGACAAAGATACAAGCATCAGACAGAAGTCATGATACAACGCGGCGTGATTTTTTGAAACGTTCGGCTGTGGCGGCTTCCGCCGCCGTCGCCGGTGTTCACTCCATCGCGAGGAACGCGTATGCCGCAGGCAGTGATGTCATCCGCGTCGGCATGATCGGCTGCGGCAGACGCAATACCGGCGCAGCGGTGGAGGCGCTGACCGCGGACCCCGGCGCCCGGCTCGTGGCGATGTGCGACATCTTCATGGACCGTGTCGAGGCCAGGCGCGAACGGCTCAAACAGCAGATGAAAGACCAAGTGGTCGTTGATGATGACCACTGTTTTTCGGGGTTCGACGGCTACAAGCACGTCATCGAAGCGTCGGACGTGGTGCTGATAGCCAACGCAGCGAAATTCCACCCGCTTCATGCAATGGCGGCGTTAGAGGCCGGTAAGCATGTCTTTGTCGAGAAGCCCCACGGCATAGATCCCGCCGGTGTCAAACTCACGCAGCGCGCGGCTGAGGTTGCGAAGGAAAAGGGATTGTGTCTGGTTTCGGGGCTGCACAGCCGGTACCACGCCGGATATGCGGAAACGGTCCGGCGAATTCATGACGGCGCCATTGGCGAGGTGGTCAGCATTGAGGAGAATTTCCTCCGCGCGCCTTATGTGATCATTGATCGCGCCGCCGGGCTTTCCGAACTCGAATGGCAATGCAGCACGCAGTATCATTTCAGGTGGCTGTCGGGGGACGACGTCCCGCAGTCGCTGGTGCATAACATGGACCGCGCCAGTTGGGTGTTGCACAACGCTGCGCCGATCAAATGCCATGGTCTCGGCGGACGCTCTTCCATGACGGAACCGATCTACGGCGACGTATTCGACCACCATTCCGTCATCTACGAATTCGACAACGGCGTTCGGGTCTACGCTTTCTGCCGCACCACGGAGGGCTGTTACAACGATTCTTCAAGCATCATATTCGGCACCAAGGGCAAGGCGTCCATCCTGAATTGTCATATTCAGGGTGACACCGAGTGGCAATGGAAGGGCGATTGCAATCCCTATCAAGTCGAGCATGACGTGCTTTTCAAGGCGATCCGGTCGGGCGAACCCGTCAACAACGGCGATTACATGACCCGGAGCACCATGATCACCGTGATGGGACAGGTTTCATGCTACACCGGCGAAGAGATCACCTGGGAACGGATCAACCGGTCCGATTTCTTCTATCCGCCCAGGCCCGAGGATTGCCATGACGGCATGGAACCGCCGGTGCTGCCCGACCCCGACGGCAGTTATCCGGTCCTCAAGCCGGGATATACGCGATTGCTTGAGACCTGAGAGTCAGACAAGATATCAACACGAGTTACGGCACCCGGCGGGGCAGCAAAACTATCGAGGAGGAAATGACATCATGAAAAAGCAGACTTGGAGAAATCTTCTTTTCGCAACGATCTTCGCTGTACTGGCGGCCGGCACGGTTTTCTCCCAGCGCACCGAATTGAATTTCCCTGATATTGAGGGATACGTGACACTGGCGTGCGACCTTCACACGCACACGGTATTCTCGGACGGCTCGGTGTGGCCCACTGTCCGCGTGGATGAAGCATGGCGCGATGGACTGGATGTCTTGGCGATTACCGACCACATCGAGTACCTGCCCCATAAGGACGATATGATCATTGATTTCAACCGTCCCTATCAGATTGCGAAGCCCAAAGCCGATGAATTGCATCTGTTGTTGATTCCCGGCGTCGAGATCACGCGGGACGAGCCCCATGGTCATTTCAACGCCATCTTTATCAAAGACGGCAACGCCCTGAACGTCGAAGATCAGAAAGACGCCATACGCATTGCGAATGAGCAGGGCGCGTTTGTCTTCTGGAACCATCCTGAATGGAAGCGCAAGGGGGACACCGCGTGGAGCGAAATCCAGGCCGAATACCTCGCGAAGGGGTGGATGCACGGCATGGAGGTGTTCAACGGCGACAGTTATTATCCGTCCGCCCATAAGTGGTGCCTGAAACACAATCTCACCATGCTGGCCAACACGGATATTCACGGCCCGCGCGATTACGGGGCCGACACGGACGGCGTCCGCACCATGACCCTTGTTTTCGCTCGCGAACGGACGCCCGAAGCCGTTGAAGAGGCTTTGCGCGCACGACGCACCGTCGCCTGCAGCGGCAATACCCTTGTCGGAGAAGCGCAATGGGTTGCCCCGCTGTTTTATCAATCGGTGACCGTGCAGCATCCGGAGGGAACATTGAAGGAAAAGCAGCGGCTTTCGGTAGGCGTCCACAATGCCTCGCCGGTCACCTTCAAACTCAAGGCCAAAGGCGGGGTCCAGGGCCTCTCGTTTCCCGGCGCGTTGACCCTGCCGGCGGGCAAGACCGTCATGTTGCGTCTCGAGGGTCGCAACATCAAAGAAAGCGGTCAACGAGACGTGCAATTGCCCTGCGTGGTCGAAAACATCTGGATCGCCCCGGACACATATCTGCCGGTCACCATTGACCTGAAGATCACCTTCCAGAAAGATTGAACGAACGCCGGTGAAATCGTTGTGTCCAGACTATTATCTGAGTCTTCTGTCTTGCGCTGCGGACCGATGGATACAGCCTGCGCTCTTATGCTTCTTCGGATAAGTTCAAAGAACGCTGAGCGATCCATGGGAAGAATATTCATTTTCATTGACGCAAGATCATAGTGTGTTTAAGTTCTGGAGTTAGAACCAATTCGACGGTTACATGAATCACTCTGGATTCCCGCTTGCGCGGGAATGACGGGTAGGAGTGAGGTGTTTCGCGAGGTTCGTCAGTCCCGCGCAAGCGGGAATCCAGCAAAGCAATAAATTGTGTCCACTGAACGTGAATTCCGGAACAGAATTCATTTCTGTTGCACGGTAATTCGGAGGAGTTGTCCGGCTGCAACGGAGACCTCAAGCCCGGCGTGCAACTGGCGACCGGTATATTTGCGCGGCGGCGCGTCGCCGCGTCGCACGACATAGACGCCTTCCGGACTAACCGTGAACCACTCCGGCAGGGTGTTCATGCGGGGCCAATCCTTCTCGAGGCCCAGGTAGATGCGGTGGCGGGGGATGTCGAATTCAAGCACGCCGCTGTAATCTTCGCCGGCGCGCAGCGCAATGACGATACCCCCGCCGTCGGGCGCGGCGCCCAGTTGTAGACCTTGCCGCCAGGGACGCGCAATGACGCCCTGCGTGTGCATGAGTGAATGCATAAGCACCGTTCGCACGCCGTTGGACTGCAGTTTCATGGTTCCCCAAAGGTCTCCGTGTTCCAGTCGCGACGGATGGTCCACCAGATTGTTTTTGGTCTCACGGTCAGCCCATGCAAAACCTTCCTCCACGGGAACCCGGTTGAGGAGATATAACGCGCCTTCAATGGAATCTGCGAAACCGTCAATGGACTCACCCTCCCATGGGTAATCCTTGTAGAGGGGCTTTTCAAGATTCTTCAGCACGGCCGCCACCTGTGGCTGGTAAGTCTCCACGCCCGTGGCCATGTCAAAACACAAAAACCCAACATAATTGTAGCCCCATCCATCGCTGAGGCGACCGCTTTTTCTGCCAAGTTCATCGTACATCATGCCGTCTTCATTGCAGCCCTCCGCCAGAATGATGTCATAGACTTTTTTCAGTTTCGGCTCGTATTGTTTTGCGCGTTCCGGCCAATGGGTGGATTCGACCGCATGCAAAAGACCAAGGCCGCCAATGATTTCGCAGCCGTGGTCGCGCAGCCGCGTCACCCTGAAATCCTCGTCAGTGAAGTAGTAGTCGGCCAGCCGATCCGCCCAGTCGAGATACTTGTCTTCGCCTGTCATGGTATAAAGACGCGCCAGGGCTTGCAGTTGTTCACCGTTTACTTCAATGTTGGTGGAGGGAATTTTTCCGAAAGGCGTGTCATAACGGGCCGTTATCCAGAGATCGTCGGTGATGGCGCGCATGCGGTCGAACCATTCGTCCGGGCCGGTGACTTCCACAATCGCAATAAGCCCGTCTTTGACATATTCCGACGCCTGGAAAACCATCTCATCCCATTTAATGTCTTTTGCCTGCGCGCCGGTCTCAAAATCCCACGGCACGGGAATGCGCGCGACCGCATTGCATAATGATATTTCGCGGTGCAGCACATTGCGGGCCGGGCCGTTGAGCACATCGCGGTCCACAACATGCGCCGCCCAGACAAAAAATGGGTAACAATCGGCGGCGGTGTCCCGGTAGTTCCAGTTGCCGTCGGCCTTATAGAGGCCCGTTTCAGGGTCAATTTTTGGCAGGGCGATTTCGTGCAGCCAGCGGTGCACTTTGTCGAGGGCGTGTCCCGCGATGGCTGCGGACTCCGAGGCTTGTTCGAAGGCGTCCTGCCCGTTCGCTAAAGTGGCCGCCACGATGGCCACAAGAAGGATTCCGACTGTCTTCTGGCTTGTAGTCATTTACCTGGACTCCTCTCGCCCGTTTTTGGCATTGCAGACTTATCCATCGCCGAAATTGTCCGCTACTTTTCAGGAACAAGTTCGTATACAAGCACCTCGAAGGGCCTAAGTTCAAAGGTACAAGGTTCGCCGGCGTTAAGCACCTGAACGGGAAGGGGCCGTTGGTCGGGCCTTGGTGTGGACATGCGGTACCGCCTGTGCGATCCTTCCGGCAGTTCCAAGGCCGCGCCTGGCTCCACCATGATGGCCTTGTTTTGTTCCGCAGGGTTGCGCAGGACAAGGATGGCTTTGTCAGAGGTCCACGATGCCCACCCATAGACTTCGTTCTCGCCGGGGTCGCCGCCGACCCAATGCGTGTCCGCCAGCACGGCCGCATTGGACCTGGCCCAGGACGCGGCAGCAGCCAGCACGTCCCATTGGTCCGCCGTAAGCAGCGCAGGAGAAACATAGAGTTCCTGAAGACTGGTCCCGCTGCCGAAGAACGACCATATTTCGTCGGCCATTTCCTGGAGGGAATCGCCCAATTCGGCCGACATGCCATGAAGGGCCTGCACGATGCCCTGCGTCATGAGCGCGTTCAGAGGGTAGAGCGGACCCTTTTGCACGATATTGCGGTAGGTCCATGTGTCGCGATAGTTGATCCACTGTTGCCGTTTGGACCCTTGTCCGGAGAAACCCATGTCGTTGGCGTCCCGCCAGATGTTGTCGGCATGCCACAGAAAATACGGTGAGGGCCACGTTCCGGTAGTCGCGCTGATATAGAGGCTGGGTTCAATGGCTCTTAATTCATCCATAAGTCGCATGATCGCCTCGATATCATCGAGATATTTCGTATTGCCGCGGCCCCCCGCCCCAAGGCCCGCCCCCATCCCGTCGTATTTGAAGAAATTGACGCCGTACTGGCGGATCATTTCCTCGCATATGGACTTGTATCGGGCATAGTAGTTCGGGCCTGCCATGGAAAAGCCGCTCTCGTTGGTTTCAAAGCCCTGTTCGCGACCGAAGGCGAGGCGCTGCTTGCGCGCTTCTCCGTAGCCGCCGAAGGGAGAGAGCCACGTCCCGATGGCCGACCCGTATTGGGCCGCCTTCTCGCGTAACGGGGCGAAACCATTGGGAAATCCCTCGTGAAATTGCCACAGGGTGCTGTTGTCGTCCCAACCGTCATCGAATACAAAACTCTGCAGTGACACGCCGCGTTTCGCGGTCAGTTCCTCGCCCCATAGCGTTATGGCCTCCAGCGCCTGCGCCTCATTGAATTTGCGGTCGCCCCACGCGATATCGTACCAGGAATTGTAGTGCAGAAACGGCCGGTATGGGTGGGCGCGCTCCCGTTCAATGTAGTACAGGAATCCGCGGCGGCGCTGGCCCGAGGGCGTAACGCCCAGCACGCACGACTGTTTCAGCGCCGTCCCCGCCTTCAACGTAGCGCCTCGCTGCATGCCGCACAGCACCCTCCCACCCTCCGCGCTGTTCTCGGCCATTGGGTGTTCAAGCGCAAAGAACATCGGACCGGCAACCACGGGCGCGCCGAGCGTGTCGCCCATCAGCCTGCCATCGGGAACCTTGAGATCAAGGAGCGTTATGGCATCAATAACCAGGTCCTCCCGCTTCGGCGTGATTGACACCTCTTGCCTGATATAATTCGACGCATTGCGCAACGTGGCGGTGAATAGCACATCAATGTTGCCGTCTGCGGTGTGTAGCGGCACGCGCACCTCCCATCCTCCGAAGCGCTCCGCCAGACGGCGGGCTTCGGGACGGGCCGCAATTTGCACCCTCTCTACATCGCCTTGAACTTGGAAATCAGTGGCGGCAACGATTCGGCCATCGGCCAATTTCAGATTCAATAAAGTTATTCCCGTAGC
>CAZLII010000052.1:0-12380 GCA_964559065.1 uncultured Nitrospirales bacterium
TGCTCGCCACCCTGGACGCCTGTTTCATGAGCGTGGTCGAGGCCAGCGGAGACTACTGCGTCGTCACTCCCATCAAGGTGCTCCAAGCGGCGGACTACGGGACGCCGCAGTCGCGACGCCGCGTGATCCTCCTGGGCGCGCGCGACGACGTTGCTGAAGGTCCAGTTCTCAGCGCGGAGCGGATCGTCTCCCACGGGGATGGACATCATGAAGGCGCGGTATCGCTCGCCCCACTTCGTGCCGCCCATGGCGTCCTCAAAGGCGCGCCAGAGCCTGCCGTCGTGTTCGATAACCGGCATCGGCGCGGTGTGAAATTCGCCCTCCGGCGCAAGCAGGCCGGTATTGGTATCGGCGGGCGTGGTCCACGTCGCGCCGCCGTCCGTGGATCGCCGGATGACAATGCGCCCATGGTGCTTTTCCACGCCCAGAATATAGACAGCATCGCGATGCGTGAAGAGTTTGGGCCAGAACAGACATTGCAGTTCAGCAATATGCCGCCAGGTTTCGCCCCGGTCGCCCGACCGATAGACCCGCGCGGTAGCGCATTCATGTTCTTTGCTTTCCGGGCCGAAATAATCGTGTGAAGCGAGGTAGTCGCCATTGGGCAACACTGTGATGCTCGGTGACCCGATGTACAGGCCCGTAGCCTGCGGACTGTGGTGAATCACGACGCCCGGCGGCGCGATTGCAGTTTCGCCCCACGCCGTCAAGCCCAAGACAAGCCCCAAAAAACACCCCATAATCGTTTTCATCTCAAGCACTCCTCTCTTCTCTGTATCGTTCCGCGTCTATCCGTGTCGGTTGATGTTCATTCAGGCCGCGCCAACACGATCAGGGTCTCTCCGAACAATACCGCCCAAGAAAACATCTGGGCGATGGTCTCCCCCACCACGCGGCGGTGTTCCGGCGTGCGGGCCGCCCTTCGCATGGCAAGGCGGGTTCGCCCATAGGCCAGCGGGACCCATGGCAAATAGAGCCAGTTCACCAACTTCATCCGGTTGGTGCGCACGCATTCGATGCGAAAACCGCTGGTGTGGAACATGTAGCGCAGTTCCGGGTAGGACCGCATGTTGATGTGATGGCGCGGCTGCGGATGGGTTTCATCCAGGGGATATTTGCACTTGTTGTGAAATCCCGTCAGGAACCAGCGCCACCGCGACCGCAGGGACGAGATATTCGGCGTGGAGAGCACGAGAAACCCGTCGGGCCGCAAAACGCGGCGGCATTCGCGGATGAAATCGAACGGGCGTTGAATGTGCTCCAGTCCTTCGATGGACACTACGGCATCAAAGGAGGCATCCTCAAACGGCAGCGGAAGATTCATGTCGGCCTGCCGGAAGAGTGACGACGGCACCGCGGGATGCGCAACAATATCCGAAGCGACCACGTCGTATCCCGCCGCTTGCAATCGGTTGGTGAAAGCCCCGGAGCCGGAGGGAATATCCAGAATTCGCGCCCCCGCCGATGCCGAAGATATGAGATGAAAGACTTCGTCGTGCGTATATGCAGGCGCTGACTCCCGGGACACCGCCGATTCATGTTCGCCGGGGGCATGGTCGCAGTTGTTCATAGACTTCCTCATTGTACTTCCGTAGGCCCACGGTAGCGTAGGGAGGCAAGAAGACCATAGTCAAATCGGGATTCCGACAGCATTTTCACCTGCCACTGGGCAATCACCGCTCGTTTTTGGATCAACAGGCGGAACCTGCTATAATGCACATAGAAGTGTTGTTTAGCCGCATTAACGGGAAGCCTTCCGTGCCAACGAAACCTGCTGCGCCCAAACCGAAGAACGACGGTAGTTATTGGCGGGAATTTGACCGCAACAAGCCGTCGCATTCCATGGCGCATTATCTGATGGCGATTAATCATCTGCGCAGTGAGTTGGGGTATGCGCGCTCGACGGATGTGGCGGAGATGCTTGAGATATCGCGGGGGGCCGCATCAATGGCGTTGAGCCAGTTGAAGAAGCGTGGATGGGTCGGCGAGGATCCGCATCGGTTCCTGTTATTGACGGAGGAGGGCAAGCGGATTGCAACGCTGGTCGAGGAGAATTTTTCCATTCTTGCGCGCTTCTTCGAGCAGGTGCTGGGCGTTGACCGCGATACGGCGATGGCAGATGCCTGCAAGATGGAGCATCTGATGAGCATGGACACCGGACGTCGTCTGATGGCGTTGATGCGCTGTCTGTTAAGTGACCCGGCTTTGGCGGAAAAGGTTCGGGTACAGATGCGGAATCATCAAGGCGCCTCTTTGTGAGCCGCCATGAAGCAGGAGCAAAGATGCAAGGTTCCCCATCAGACACCGCCAAAGCAGGATCACCCAAAAGCCTGGATCAGTTGTTTCGGGGGCAGCGCGCAGTAGTTGCGCGGGTGACCGGCACAGGCGCCATTCAACAACGCTTGTTAGAGATGGGCGTGTGCCAGGGCGCAGAAGTCTCCGTGATTCGCTTTGCGCCGCTGGGCGATCCCATGGTGGTCCAGGTGCGGGGGTCGCATCTGACCATGCGCAAATCGGAGGCGGCGCTGGTCGAACTGGAGCCTGGCGCATGACGAAAGCGCTGGCCTTGGTGGGCAACCCCAATGTCGGGAAAACGGCTGTATTCAACGCCCTGACCGGCCTCTCGCACGGCACGGGCAATTATCCCGGCGTCACTGTGGAACGCAAACACGGTGAATTGCGCGTGCACGGCATTGACGCCGAAATCATTGACATGCCGGGGTCCTATAGCCTCGCAGCCCGGTCGCCTGACGAGATGATCGTCACGGATATCCTGCTGAACCAGGTGCCGCACGAGCATCCGGTCATCGGGCTGGTGGTGGTGGTGGACGCCTCTAATCTTGAACGCAACCTGTATTTTGTATCCCAGTTGCTGGAACTCGGCAAACCGATTATCGTCGCCCTGAATATGATGGACGTGGCAGCGCGCCTGGGGATGATTATTGATTTGGAGGTCTTGTCCAAGGCAATCGGCGCGCCGGTGGTTCCGCTTTGCGCACACAAGAACAAGGGGGTGGGCGCGCTCCTCCGTGAAATTCGCCTCATGGTGGAAGGGCGAATTCCTCCGGCGCAGCCGGTGTGTCGCTTCCCCGAATCCCTTTGCATGGCGGTGGAAGCGCTAACGACGGAATTGGAACAGTTCAAGACCACGCTCGGCCGCACGGTGCCCCGGGTGGAAGCCTTCCGCGTGCTGGTGGATGAGGAAGGGTATGCCGAAGAACGGCTGGTGCGGACGCTGGGGCCGCAATGCGCAGACCTCATCCGCGCACGGCGACGGGAAGCGCAGTCCGGAGAGATCACGCTTGCCGCCATGGAGACGAGGGAACGCTATCGCTGGGCGGAGGAAGTCACGCGCCAGGCGCTCCGCCAGCCTTCGGAACGCCCCGTCACGGGGTCCGACCGCCTTGATGACGTGCTGACGCACCGTGTCTTTGGCACCTTGTGTTTCCTGGCGATCATGATGCTGGTCTTCCAGTCCATTTACGCAGGCGCACTGCCTGCAATGCACGCCGTGGAATCCATGGTCGGCTGGGTGGGCGCTGCTGTGGGCGGCATATTGCCCTCTGGAATGCTGAGAAGTCTTGTTGTGGACGGCATCATCGGGGGGGTGGGCAGCGTGGTGGTGTTTCTGCCGCAGATTCTGCTGTTGAGCCTCTTCATCGCCATCCTCGAAGATTGCGGCTACATGGCGCGCGCCGCCTTTCTCATGGACAAGGTCATGAGTTGGTGCGGACTCAGCGGGCAATCCTTCATCCCCATGCTGTCCTGTTTTGCCTGCGCCGTGCCCGGCATCACCGCGACCCGCGTGATTCACAACCAGCGTGACCGTTTCGCCACCATCCTCGTTGCGCCGCTGATGAGTTGTTCCGCGCGCCTTCTGGTCTATACCGTCATGATCGCCGCGCTGATTCCGGAACACCGTCTTCTCGGCGGCGTCATCGGGCTTCAAGGGCTGACGCTTTTTTGCGCGTACATCCTGGGCATTGCCGTGACGGGACCGGTGGCCTGGATATTCAAGCGCACCATCTTCAGAGGTCAAAAATCGCCGTTCATTCTCGAAATGCCCAGTTACAAAATGCCGCAGCCCCGTACTGTTATGCGAAAACTTTACCGGGAAGGCCGGGAGTTTCTCGTGCGCGCCGGCACGCTGATCTTTTCGGTGTCGGTCATCGTATGGGCGCTGGCGTATTTCCCGCATTCGGCGACAATAGACGAAGAATTCCAAATGCAGCGCGCCGAAATTCTGGTGCATATGCCGGAAGTCCCCGAGCGCGATGAGGCGCTCCGGGAAATTGATCACAAGGAAGCCGGCGCGCACCTCCGCAACAGTTTTCTGGGGCGCGCCGGACGCATGGTGGAGCCGGCTTTTCGCCCGATGGGTTGGGACTGGCGCATCGCCACCGCTGTTATCGCCAGTTTCCCTGCGCGCGAAGTCTTCATCGCCACCCTCGCTACCATCCTCAACCTGGAATATGATGATGACAGCGCGTATCAGGTGTTGTCACAACGCCTGAAGGCCGTGGAACGCAGCGATGGCGAAAAACTGTTCAACATCCCCGTCGGACTCTCCATCATTGTGTTCTTCGCGCTGTGCTGTCAGTGCGCCGCCACGCTTTTCGTCATCCGGCGCGAAACCGCGCAATGGCGTTGGCCCGTGCTGACCTTCGCTTACATGACTATCCTCGCATACCTGGGAGCGTTCATCACCTATCAGTTCTTCTCTTTTCTAGACCTCTGAAGTCATCGCCTGGGTTGTTTATCAAAAGCGGTCAACACGTAACAGTCGCTGACAGAGGTATTTCCGACCGATCACGTGCAGGCCAATGCATGCCCCCATTGCCATACGAGCCGCCTTCCTCGCCGAGATCGCGCATGCCATGATCATGCCTTCACAATTGTCGTGTCGTTCATTGAAAGGAACAGGGATTACGACTGATTTCTGATACAGTAGAGCCGCGCAGAACCTCGAATCAAAAGGCAGTCACCTGCAATCGCCGGGCTTGCCATAAATATTTCGTCCGCGCCAAGTGCATTGATCCGCAACACTTCGAGCGCATCTCCCGGCTTGATCACATATGTCTCGCCGTCTTCGTTCAAACAGAAGATTTTGCCATTGTAGGCCCAGGGCGAAGCCGTAAAATTGCGGGCTTCCGGAATGCGCGTCCGCTCATATATGATCTCACCGTTACCGGCGTTGAAGCACGCAAGAAAACCGCCGTCGTAAAGAACATAGAGCCTCCCTTCATACACCAGGGTGCTCGGATTATACGGCGCCGCTTGAGGATACGACCAAGCGATCCATGCATTTGATGTCTGTCCTTCCGCCGGGGTGATGTCTCCATTCGCCCCAGGCCGGACCGCGTACAACGGCCGTCTTCTGTCACCAACATATCCCGAACTCAAATACAGCAATCCTTCCGCCTCATATGGCGTGGCAATCGTTATCGCTGACATGCCTTTGAACCACCATAGCAGTTCGCCTTCGAGACTGTACGAACGATTGAGGCCGGTTCCTGCCGTCACAATTTCGGTACGATCCTTATTCCGCCAGACAAATGGCGTGGACCAGTTGCTTTTCTCCTCGCGCGGCGTCCGCCATTCTTCATTGCCCGTTTCCGCGTCCAGCGCCAGCAAGTATGAGTCCTCTTCATTGTCGTTCACAATATACAAGCGCTTTTCGTGCAGTACCGGCGAAGATGCCGTCCCCCAATTCAGACGCGTTCGATGCGGCGCAATGTCTTTGTTCCATAGAACGTTTCCGTCAAAATCCAGACACCATATTCCGACATTGCCGAAATAGGCGTAAATCCGATCGCTTTCAACCACAGGCGTCTCGGAAGCATAACTATTCTTGATGTGGACGGCGCTGATAGGTTTTCCTTCGTGCACCTGACGTTCCCAAATTATTTGTCCGCTTTCGAGATCCAGACACAACACTTTCCATTGGCTTGATGATTCAGGCGCTTCCGATCGTTCACCGCCGAAGTACAAGCCCTTTTTCGGCGCTTCCAAGTCCCCCAAGGTCACCACCGTTGTCAGAAAAACCCGGTTCCCCCACAAAACAGGAGATGACCAGCCACGACCCGGAATATGTGTTTGCCACGCCACGTTATCCGTCGCCGACCACCGCTCCGGTAGCGCATCCCCTTCCGCTGCGCCGCGTGCGCCCGGCCCACGAAACTGCGGCCAGCAAAGCGTCTCTTCCGGCGTCGGGAAACCCAAAGTCGAAAAGGAAATCAATCCAAGGAATGCCCCAAAAAACCTTTTCCAAAAGTGCATTTACGCGCTCCTTTCACATTCCCAGCGTCGTTAGTTTTCCACTAACAAACTGTTTTCCATTACTGTATCTATTGAGGACAACTGCAATATACACATTCATAACCGGACGTGAAAAGACCGTGGCTTCAACTACCCTGAAGGCGGTTTCACATCATAAGACTATAGTGCGTCATGATAACGTGGATAGAGCCCGCCATCAAGCAGGACAGGATGCGCATTGGGCGGGATTAGGCGCGTAATCTTCCCAGGTGATTCAAGGGGCGCGTTAATCCAAAGACACAGACACAATGTTGTCAACGAAGTTCATCAGCGCGCGCGTTGTGAATCTCGTCTTTGGAAAATGCACGGTCGTAGATACGCAGATTCCGCATCCAGCCGTTGAAGTAGTCGCCCGCGCCGAAGCCGATGCGCAGGGGCTGATCGTTGGTGAGATCAAAATCCGACGGGTCAAACGCGGCGCTCTCGCCAACGGGGTTGCCATCCACGTAAAGCCGCAGGCGAACGCCGTCGCGCACGGCGGCCAGATGCCGCCAGCCGGGTTGGAGCGCGTGGTCATGGGTGACATTCCGGCCTGCCTCGATTTTGAAAACCCTGCCGGAAGGCAGCGTGCCGCAGAACAGTTTTCCCTGATAGACCGCCATGGACCACGCCCGGCGGTATTTTCCTTCAGCGGTGTCCAGTTGCTGCCCGAAGGGCGTCCAGACCCCGCCGCCGTCGTAGCGATAGACGCGCGACGAGGGCAGTGTGCCGACATACAACTTCCCGTTGTAAGTCATCATGCCCATGGTCTCCAACTCGTCGCCGGGCTTGCCGCGCGGGGTCCAACGGCCATCTGGCTCCATGCGATATACGTAGGCCTGCGGCCAGGTCGAGACATGCAGCCGCCCGCCATAGACCGCAAAGGAGTAGTCCTGGTGAATGGGCGGGTCAATCGTGGCGCCGACATAGGCCCAGTCCGCGCCGTCGTAGCGGAACGGCCCGCCGGGCATGTCATACGAAACCATGTAGAGATGGCCGTTAAACGCACAGGGATTCAGCACGCGCCGGCCCGGATGCCCGCAATAGGTCCATTCTGTTCCTCCCTCGTAGCGGTAAAGCCCGAAACCGTCCTGCTTGAGCGTGGTCGCATAGAGGCTTCCGCGAAACACCGCAAGACCACCCATTGTCGCCGCCACGCCGGTTTCCGGATTCTCCAGCGCGCCGCAGAAAACCCATTCGCTGCCCCCGGCATAGCGGTAAACCCTGCCGCCGGGCGTCGTGTTGGGCGAAGGCGGCAGCGCCGACCCTGTGGTGTCGTAAAACGATGTGCCGGCATAGAGCGCCCCATTGTACACCGCGAGTGCCGCGACCGCGTTGCTGGCATCCGGACTGCCGCAATCCGCCCAGACGCCATCGCCCTCATAGCGGTACACATGGCCGGACGCGTTCTCTTCCGGCTCGCACGTGGCCGCGTAGAGATTGCCTTCATGCACGGCAAACCCGAAGATGAGGATGGCATTACCGGGGCGGCCGCAATCGGCCCAAGTCGGGTCCTGCCGGGCATTGTCAATCCCGAAGTGCAGGTTGCGATAGTTGGGTTGGGAATTCGCCACGCCGGAACAATGGGTCAAGCCGAGATTGAAGCCCCGGCGCGTTTCGGGATCATATTGGCTCAGCAAATCGCCGAGCGCGTCATCCAGCACAGGTTCCGTGCAAATCCACAGCGACAGGGTGAAATCACCAGTTCCAAGTCGCGGCGCCAGCGACGGCGGCACTTCCAAGTGCGCAGAACGCCCGTCGAACCGGGCGGCCGGGCGACCATCCGGCGCGCTTGCGTCAAAAAGAACCCCGTGGTTCTCCGCGTGGCGGGCATGTCCGGAAAGATCTTGGGCATTCTCCGCCAATTCCCAGAAACCCACCAGGCCTGTTTCCGCACCCGTATTGATGCATACCCCCGCAGAGAGCAACATACCCACGCACCACACACCCATTCTCATTCGATGATTCCTTCTGTTATGCGATACGCCGTCTGCCGACGGTTACGGTCATCTTAACCGTGTTTCCAGCGGCAATCAACACCATTCACGGTGAAAGGACCGCGTTTTCCGCCCAAGATAGCGATGTTTATGCCGTAATCTTGCATCCCGGCGCGGACGTCCATTAGAGTGAATGCGCTCAGGCTGTGTGCAAATCCTAACCGTCGCCGATAACCTTTGGGGAAGCGCCATGCACCGGAACGAAAACAGCGTATCCATTCTTGTGGTGGAAGATGATGCCAACATGCTGAACATCATCCGGGACTATCTAAGCCGGGCGGGCTTTGCCGTGCATTCGGCAGGCAACGGCTGGGAAGCCCTGAAACGCATTAAAGAAGGGCCGGTGGACGCCATCATTGCGGACTTGGACATTGCCGAGACGGACGGGGCCAGCCTGCGGGAAAAGATGTTGCTGAATCCGGCCACACGGGATATTCCGTTCTTTTATCTCACCCCGGAAAACAAAACGGATGTGCTGGTGGAAGCCTTGCGCAGCGGAGTGGACGACTGCATCAGCAAGCCTTTTGATCCCGTGGTGCTGACAACCCGGGTGCAGGCAGTGCTGGCGCGGCGCGGCGCATTGGAACAACTGGTGCGCCTGGATCCCATGACGCATCTGCTCAACCGCAGTACCCTCATGAAAGACTTGAGACAGGAACTGGACAGGGTGGCGCGCTATCGGCGTCCGGCGACTATGATACTGATGGATTTGAGCGACTTTGTGCGGTCCAATGCCGAGAATGGCGCGTCCATGGGCGATTTGCTGCTGACCTGCCTGGCGGGCATCATCATTAACGGGATGCGGTCTATGGACATTGCGGGGCGCTATCGCGGCGAATGCTTCCTGATATTTCTTCCGGAAACCGACGAAAATGGCGCGGAAGCCCTTGTGAAACGCATTCAGGAAAAAATAACGTTGGTGGCCGATGCAGTCGCAGGGCTGTCGCTCACGTTCAGTTGCGGCATGGTGTCCGCGCCCAAGGACGGCGCAGAGATGGATGTGCTGCTGTCGCGTCTGGAACATGCCATGCGCCACGCCGCACAGCACCAAAAGGGCGCGATTTGCGTCTGGTGCCCTGATATCGGCGAAACCCTGAAAAACGACGATGCGTTGACGGAAATCTAGGGACATCCATTCATGAATCCGCGCGGCTTCATTTTTTTCCTGACTTTTGCAGTCATCGCCACTATGGGGCTGTGGTTGCGGGTAACACAGTTGGGTGCGCGGCCCATGCACTGCGACGAAGCCAACCAGGCCGTGCGCACGGGCATCCTGCTGGAAAAGGGGATTTATCAATACGACCCCCATGAGCATCACGGGCCGACGCTGTATTACTGCGCCCTGCCGGTCCTCCGCATGCGCGGCGCGCGCACCTTGGCGGAAAGCACCGAAACCGATTTCCGGATTGTACCCGTGGCTTTCGGATTCGGCATGGTGGTGTTGATCTGGCTGATGCGCCGGGAACTGGGTGTCGCCGCGACGCTCTGGGCGGCGCTCTTCGCGGCCATTTCGCACGGGCTGGTTTTCTATAGCCGGTACTACATTCAAGAGCCGATGCTGGTCTTTTTCGCCACGGCGGCGGTGATCACCGGCTGGAGATACGTGCAGAAGCCCGGCTTTGGCTGGGCGGCGGCCTGCGGGGCCGCGGTGGGGCTGATGCACGCCACCAAGGAAACCTGCGTCATTCTTTACGCCGCGATGGGCGGCGCGCTGGTCATCGCGTGGCTGCTGGCGTATCTGCGCGAAGGCGTCTCGCTGCGCCAAAGTTTACGTGGCATTCGGACGGCGCACATGGCGGTCGGCCTGGCAATGGCCGCTGCGGTCTCCATCACGTTGTTCTCATCCTTCTTCACCCATGCCCGCGGACCGCTGGATTCCATTCTCGCCTTAGGCACGTATTTCGCCCGCGCGGACGGCACCGGCAGTTCCGGCATTCACGACAAACCCTGGCACTACTACCTACATCTGCTGCTCTTCACCTATCGGAGCGCCGGACCCCGGTGGAGCGAGGGGATTATTGTCGGATTGGCGGCGGTCGGAATGATTGCGGCATTCCTGAAACGGAGCAATTCCCAAGATCATTCCACGGATTCTGATGCAGCGGAAACGGTGTCACGAGCAGATGGAAGTGTTCATTTTGTTCGTTTTTTATCCATATATATGCTTTTGCTTATTTTTTTGTTTTCCACAATTCCATATAAGACCCCGTGGAATCTGCTCGTTTTTCTGCATGCGATGGCGATTCTGGCGGGGGTGGGCGCGGCAGCGTTGGTGCGGCTCGGCAAGGTCTTTCCAGCGAAGGTCGTGATTGCGGCCCTGATTCTGGCGGGCGCGACGCAGTTGGCGCAGCAGACGAGGCTCGGAATCACGCATTATGCGGCAGACCCGCGCAATCCCTATGTGTACGCGCACACGAGCACGGCGCTGATGCGGCTGGTGCGGCGGGTGGACGAGATCGCCGCGATTCATCCGGACGGGCGACAGATGCACATCAACATTATCCGTCCGGACAGCGATTACTGGCCGTTGCCCTGGTATCTGCGGGGCTATCGCCGCGTGGGGTATTGGACGCGCTTCCCGGAGCCGCCGGATGCGCCGTTCATCATCGCCGACCCGGCGCTGCAGGAACGGCTGGACGCAACGCTTAAATCGGAATACTTGGTCGAATACCATGCGCTGCGCCCCAGTGTGCTGCTGCTCGCCTACATCCGACAGGATTTATGGGATGCATTCATGGCGTCCCGGAGCGGGGCTATGCGTAACGGCCCCGCCAATCCTTGATGCGGATGGTGATGAGGTCCAGAAACATCTTTGCGGAATCCTTGATGACCCGCACGCGGGATTGGGGGCTGTTGACCCATCTCACAGGAATTTCCTCGATGCGCAGTCCGTGTTTCCAGGCAATGAACAGCAGTTCCGCGTCAAAACTGAATCGCTTGAGCGTTTGCCGGGGAAAGACGACGGCGCAGGCTTCAGCGGTGAAACCCTTGAAACCGCATTGCGTATCCCTGAAGCGGGTCAGTCGCAGCAGTCTTAGAATCAGATTGTAGGTGCGTCCCATCAGTTCGCGATACCGCGCTTGCCGCACCGCGATGTCAGAGTCAGGCAACGCGCGGGAGCCAATGATAATGTCCACCCCCTTCGCAAAATACGGCCACAGTTTTTCCAGTTCCGTGATGGGCGTGGAGGCGTCGGCGTCGTAATAAACCCGGTAGCGTCCCTTAGCGTGGTCTTGCATCGCCAGTCGAACGGCATAACCCTTGCCCCGGTTCTTCTCGTAGCGGACGTAGCACACCGGTGTCGCGCCTTGCCGTTCAGTGAATGGACGCACCACCGCGCCCGTCGCATCCGTGCTCCCGTCGTCCACGACGACAATTTCCGCATCATAGGACTGTGCACCCAAATAGGCCGTTGCGTCGGTCAAGGTCTGGCCGATACGGTCTTCTTCGTTATACGCGGGAATGATCAAAGACAAATACACGGGCACACCTTTTATTTGTTTCGGGCTTGGACTGAAGAATGCCCCATATATGCAATATTTCCGCCGGGCGCGACAGGCGGCTTTGATTAGTCCAGCGGCTTCACCCAGATATTGCGGAAACGGACGGGGTCGCCGTGGTCCTGCAACATCAGCACGCCCACGGACGCCTCCTCGGCGCTGACGCCGCCGGCGGTCACGCCATCAAGAATCACATTGTCATGGATGGTGATGCCGTTGTGCACGACGGTGATTTCCGCATGCTGAATCTTGTTGCCGTTCGCATCGAAGCGCGGCGTGCGGAAAGTAATGTCATAGGTCTGCCATTGCAACGGAGGCAGCGACGCGCAGACCAACGGCACAGCCTTCTTGTAGATACCGCCGCAGAGATTATCCATGGGAAGATCGCCGAAACTGTCGAGCACCTGCACCTCATAGCGGCCCTGCACATAAACGCCGCTGTTCCCCCGGGCCTGTCCGGAGGCATTGGGCATGAACGGGATAAGGAATTCGACATGAATCAACGCATCGCCGAATTCCTCTTTGCTGACCAGATTCGTGGGTACGACCTGGGCGCTGCCATCGCCCACCAGTTGCCAATGCGGCA
>CAZLII010000053.1:0-12358 GCA_964559065.1 uncultured Nitrospirales bacterium
ATCGCCGCCGCGCTTGACCCGGTACGTGCAAATATCTGTCGGCCCGATTGGGTTGGTAACGGGACCGGATGGATACGACGCAATCCAGTCGTGGCACCACTCCGCCACATTGCCCGACATGTCGTAGCAGCCGGCCCCGCTGGGGCTGTTTACTGTTCCCGGATTGATGCCATCGTAGTATCCCACGGGAGTCGTATACGGCCAGCCCAGAATGGAAAGCGGGTTGGCGTTGTCATAGTTTGCCCTTGTGGGGTCCAACGTATTGCTCATGACGGCGTAAAGCCACTGCGTCTGATCCTCCCACGCCGCCGCGTATTCCCATTCCGCCTCGGTTGGCAGACGATATCCGTTGGAAAATTCCAGCCCGCCCACGCCAGGGGCCGCGTCAACCAGTTCCCAGGTATCCAAGTTATAGGCGGGGGTCAACCCCTGCCATTCGCTCAACCACGTGCACAAGGCCACTGCGCCGAACCAGGTGACTCTTCCTATGGGATGCACTTCTCGCGAGAAGCCATGGGTGACATCAACGCTGAAGACGCCGTTCTCATAAAGCAACCGCGCAGTTTCCAGGCCGACCTTGATATCCGCCAGGGGTTGCCGGTTGAAATAGACGTCACCGCCCGTATATGCGCCGCCCGCGCTGTTCCGCAGGTATCCCCTGGCGTTCGCCCAGTTCAGCACCGCCGCATACTCCATGTTGGTTACTTCGAACTTTCCTATGTAGTAGTCGTACAGGGTCACCTGATGTATCGGCCGTCCAGGAGAACCATCGCCCATCGTGAAAGTGGCGCCGGGAACAAAAACCATTTCCAGCGGAACCTGCGATGAGGTGCAAAGGCCGTTCGCAACAGTAATATGCACGCTGGAACCGCCGGGAACGGAGACACCCGCTGCCGGATTCTGGCTGATGACATGTCCCTGTGCGATGATGTCGCTGCACGTTTGGGTTACTGTGCCCGTCACAAGTCCCGCCGCCGTCAGTGCCGCCACGGCATCCGCCTGGGTCTTTCTGACAAGGTCGGGTGCAGAAACCGTTGACGGGCCTGTGGATACCTGAAGGTTCACCGAAGCGCCTTGGCTGACCAGTGCACCCGCAGCGGGACTCTGGCTCAACACCTCGCCGGCGGGGATGTAATCATTCGACACATGACTTATCACGCCAACGGTCAATCCCGCCGCCAGAATTGCCGCTTCCGCTGCGGCTTGCGTCATCCCTACAACGTTGGGCACGGTCAATGGCGGTCCGGTCGAAATCTGAATATTGACCGGGTCGCCCAGATTGACCGTCGCGCCGGCGGCCGGATTCTGGCTGATAACACTCCCGGCCGGAATACTGGCGCTGTAGGCCTGCGTCACGATGCCCACCGTCAAGTCCGCTCCGACTATCGCGGCCTGCGCCGCCGCCTGTGTCATCCCCACGACATTGGGCACCGTCACCGGCTGCGGCCCTTTGGATACAATGAGGTTTACACTGCTTCCCGCACCGACCGGCGCGCCCGCAGCAGGCGTCTGGCCTATCACCTCCCCGGCGGGGACCGTGGCGCTGTATGACTCCGTCACAGTGCCCACCACCAGCCCCGCGCCAACAATGGCCGCTTCGGCATCCACATAGGGCAAACCCACCACAGCGGGTACATACTGTGGCCCCTTGGAGAGCACCAGGCGCACTGCCGTCCCGGCACTCACCTTCGTCCCCGCGGTCGGATTCTGTGAAATCACACTGCCTTCAGGCACTATGGCGCTATGTAGTTCCGTCACCGAACCCACCGTCAGGCCTGCCGCTGTGATGGCCGCCTCCGCCGCAGGCTGATTCATCCCCACCACATTGGGCACCGAGATTCCGCCACCCTGCGGACATGCCGACAGCATTACACACAAAAACGTCAAACCCAATACCCAACATGAAAAACGTCCTGCGCGTGAAGCGCAGAAAACAGCAGAAATGCCCCGACAATGCATGATGCTCTCCTTCTCTTTTCGGAAACGTGTTGCCCGCCCCGCCCATTCAAAAAGATGCCCTCATAACATCTTACTAAACAACTATATGATCCAAAAGGTGGAATGTCAATACTTTTGTTAGATTCCCGACCTCAAGCGACTGCAAACGAGTATAGTCGTCAGATTGCTTGCAACTCTTGCGGATGAACGCACGGTGGTGCATTTGTGTTCGGTTAGGACATGACTTTTCCTTGCTGGATTCCCGCTTGCGGGTCTGTCGATTTAATGGCCTCGGACCTTTTTTCTGAGAAGATCACCCCAATAGCCTGCAAAAATGCACATAAAAACGAAGCAAAATGGGGACTGACACAAGCGAGCGAGTCCCCGAGCGAGACGTGTCTGTCCCCATTTTGCGTTAAATCGACAGACCCTTGCGCGGGAATGACGAATTCCACACAACGCCTTATTTTTACGCGTCATTCCCGCGCAAGCGGGAATCCAGTAAAGAGAAACCAACTGTTAACCGAATGCGATTGCATACGCGTTATTGATGCGGAAAAAAGCATGCCACGAACCCAGGACGCTTCCGTAGACTGGCATTTTTCGCCCTTTCAGGGCAGGATGCACGCACGGCAAAAAATGACTGAATGCCAGTTATAAATTGACAGTAATGCAACAGGTTCTTCTGGACCATCATCCCCGCCGCTCATTCTATGCCCCAGGCCGATCTACTGCACCCTCCGCACGGCGATACGTAATGCTGCTGCCAAGAAGAAAGTAGATGACCGCAAAACCCGCGCTTAGGAAAATCACACCCGCAAGGAAGGAGTGAGCAACGGACCACGGGGTCGGTGAAAAGAAATCTGGGCGCAACGGCCTGAGAAACATCATCACAGCCTGCAACAGGAATATACAGACTATTACGGCCGCATTGATTCCGAAGCGCATGCACAGGGCGCAAAAGAGGGCTGCGAAGGCCAATATTTTTGGAAAAACCGGTAATAAACTCCATAACGAGAACTGCCATGGCGCATATATTGCGGCAATCACCAAGACAATAGCCCCCGTTACCAACGACACCAGCGCAGGAAAAGAAAGGAGATAACAGACGATATTCATGCGCGACCAGGGCAGCGAACGCAACCCCCGTATCGCCATTCCCCATTCTGCAATTCTGCTGAGTGAAAGTACGACGGTCACAAAAAGCATCGCCGCCGTTATCAGGTTGAAAGGCACTCCGCGCGCTATGACGGGTTCAATCGTCAGAAGCGTGACCATAGGCATCGCGGCGACTATGCCCATGAGCACAGAAGTGTTGCGAAGTTCAATGATCCAGGGAATCGAAAAACCACGGAAGGAGGCGATGCGGATATCGGTGGAAGTGGGTCCCCGCAACCACCGCCGCGAAGGCGCGCGATATCGTTCCCGTCTGAAATTGTTTGCCAACCGCCACGTTGCCCACCAGGAGGATGTCGCAAGCACAACGGCGGTTAGCATAATCGCTGTCCCTATCGCGCCCTGATCATTCCCATTCGTAGCCGAGAACGAAAACGCCCCAGCGCGCCTGAATAGCATTGGAGATGCGCCGAGTGACAACCCGAAGGCAATTGAAGCGCACCATTCTCGAAGTCCCTCCGGCTGGTTAATGCTTGTCCTCCAGGGAACATACACAGTAAGATGCAGCAACCATCCAGCAAATCCCATGGCCACGATAGCGGTCCACAAAACATCCACAAACAGATACGGCGGCGTTCCCAGTGCGATGAAGACGAGAAAGACGGGTGTGAAAAACAAAACATAGAGCAGGGGACCCAAGGCCACCCCCTCAAACCACCAGGCCGCGGCCAAGTGTGATGCTCGGACCGCGAGCGTGCGTTCAACACGCGCCACGCCCCATCGATGATTGATACGAAAGACGATAAGGCCGACGATCATTAGTATGAACGCGCCCCCATGGTGAGTATCCGGGTCCAAGTGCAACAGTATCGTAAACAACCCCGCCCCCAGCCATGCCCACCACCAGCGGCGAGAGTATTCAATCAGAATTCTGATCATTGTTGTCTCTCCTTCACCAGCGCGACGAACAGTTCTTCGAGCGAGACGGGCGTGGCGGTGATGTCCCGAAAACCGTACTCCTGCAGGTGTGCGATGGCGTTCTGGCGCATGTCGGCCAGGAGCCGCCAGCGGTCGCCGTCGCGGCGCTGGACGTGAATCCCCACGATCCCGTGGGGCGTCTCGCCGTTCACCGCCGAGCACTGCACCATGCGGAAACGCTCGACCAGTTCCGGCGTGGGGCCTTCGATCAGCAGTTTGCCCTCCTTGATTATTCCGACGTGGTCTGTGTAGCGTTCGAGGTCGTCGAGGTTATGCGAGGAGATGAAGACGGTGCGTTCCTCGTCCTGCACCGCGCTGAGCAATTCCGCGAAGACTTCCTGCTTGGACACTGCGTCGAGTCCTGCGAGCGGCTCATCGAGCAGGAGCAGCGCGGGCCGGTGCGACAACGCCAGCACCAGCCCGAGTTTGATCCGCGCGCCGAATGACAGCGTGCGAATCCTGTCCTTCCAGCCGACGTTCAGCCGCCTCAGCAGGGTCTCGCAGTAATCGTCGTCCCAATCCTCGTAGAAACTCCGGTAGAAATGGATCAGCCGGTCCACCCGGCCCCAAGCGTTGAAATTCAGGTCCGGGCTGACATAGCCGATTTGCTTCTTCACCGCCACCTCTTCCAGCAGGTGGTCCATCCCGAAGACCTCGATGCTGCCCGCGTCCTTGGCGCCCATCCCCATGATCAGATCAATCGTCGTCGTTTTTCCCGCGCCGTTCGGCCCGATGTAGCCGTACATCGCGCCCCGGGGCGCCGTGAGGTCCAGTGGCCCCAGATGGAAGTTGCGGAAGCGCTTCTCCAGTCCGCGAATAACGATGGCTGCATTCTCCATGGCCTAATCCCTCCGTTGTTCCAGCACCCGCCGGAACAGTTCCTGCAATTCCCTGTCGCCCAGCCCGGCCTCCGCGCCCTCGCGCGCGGCCTCCCGCAAAAGCGCTTCCGTCTGCGCCCGTTTCGCCGCGCGGCTGCGCGCCGCGCCGTTCTCCGACACAAAGGTGCCCAACCCCTGCTTGCGGTAGATGATGCCCTCCCGCTCCAGTTCCTCGTAAGCCCGCTTCACCGTGATCAGGCTTACGAGCAGGTCTTCGGCAAGATTCCGAAACGACGGCAACGCCGCGCCGGGCGCCAGGCGTCCCTCGCTGATCTCCCGTTTGATCCCGTCCACGATCTGCTGATACAGCGCGCCGTGCGCCGCCGGGGAAATCGGCGGGAGTGTCAGCCTCTGTGCGTCTTCGTTTCGCATATACTGTATATATACTCCATATACAGTCGGTTTGTCAAGTACTTTTTTGAGAAAGGACGCAAGGGACAAAAACGACACAAGGGACAAAAAGACAGAGACCAAAGGGGTGCCTCAAACATCAGGTGTCTTGAGCAGGATTCCCTCAAGGAAGGCGGCATGCGCGAACGGATGACGCGCGCCCGGCTTCAAAAACGCAGTGTGGGACAGGCACAGTGAATCTCTGCTATCCGGCTGCTTTGAGGGTTTCGATGGCTTCGAGGTAGGAGTTGGGGTGCTGAAAGATGTAGGAACCGGCGACGAGCACGTTTGCGCCGGCCTCGATGACGAGGGGCGCGGTGGTGTCGTCAATACCGCCGTCCACTTCGAGGTCGCGGTCGCCGATCATGGCGCGGACGTTTCGGATTTTGCGCAGCATGTCGGGGATGAAGCGCTGGCCGCCGAAGCCGGGGTTGACAGTCATCAGAAGCACCATATCAATGCTTTCGACAAGGAACTCCATTTCGTCTTCAGAGGTGCCGGGATTGAGCACGATCCCGGCCATACAGCCGAGGTCCTTGATTTGTGACAGGATGCGGTGAGGGTCCCGCGCCGCCTCGATTTGGATGGTGATGATGTCGGCCCCGGCGCCTGCGAAATCCTGGATGTAGGCGCCGGGATCATCAATCATCAAATGGACGTCGAAAGGGACGGTGCTGTGGGTGCGCAGCGCGGCGATCACGGGCGGGCCGATGGTGATGTTGGGGACGAAGTGCCCGTCCATGACGTCAATGTGGATATAATCCGCGCCCGCGTCAATCACGGCGCGAATCTCTTCGCCAAGGCGGCTGAAGTCGCTGGCCAGAATGGACGGTGCGATCTTGATCGGGGGCATACGGCTTAGAATCCTCCTGTTTGCATGCGTTCGCTGCGGGTGACGGGCGGCTGCCCCTGGGAAAGATAATATGACTCCTCCAGAATACTGTTGATATATATCTCAACGATGACTTCGCCGACGTAGGTGACGGGGATGCGGATGGCGCTGCCGGCGCGGTAGGTGCGCTTGGACTGCTCGTCGAAGAGCGGCGACTTGGTCCATGCGACGCTGCGGTTGCCGCTGCGGTCAATCACCTCGACGCGCACGTCGCGGTCGAACCAGTCATATCTCATGACATGGCGCACCTCGGCCTGATGCCGCGCATCGGGCAGTTCCACGGCCCCGGATGGTTTCACGTCATAGGTGACGATTTGCCCCTCGTAGATGAGGGTGTCTGGCGGCGGGTCCTGGTTGAGGGCGACGTCCTCCATGGCCCCGGGGATGTCCACCAGATTGGGCACAAGCGTGACGTTGTAAGGCGCGAGGATGGCGAGCACTTCCTGTATGGTCTTGCCCCGGATGTCGGGCATGAACGCGCTCTGGCGGTCGGTGCCGGCGCTGACAAGCAGGTGAATGCTGCCCTGGCCGGGGATGGCCTAGCCGGGGGGCGGGTCCTGCGCGATGATGGTGTCGCGGGGGCTTTTGTGGGGGATGCGGGCGACAGTGCCGACCCGGAACCGTGATTCCGTGATTTCCTGCCGGGCGTCGTTGAGCGCCTTCTTGACATATGACGGCGCGGTCAGGAACGGGGTGCCCATGCTGACCACGGGATAGACCTTGCGCCCGGTGCGCACGACGCGTCCCGCGTCGGGGCGTTGCGCAATCACGTGGTACTTCGGGACGGTCGGATGGGTCACCTGTTCCTGCTTGCCCAGTTCGAGGCCGCGTTCCGCCAACAGAAACGACGCCTCCGTAATGGGCAGGCCGACGACATTGGGCACGGTGACATGCTGGCCGCCATCCAGCGCCTCCATAAACACGTAATAGCCCGCGCCCGCCATCACAAGCAGGAAAAACACCGTGGCGACGGTCCACTGAATGGACCACGCAGCAAAGCGCAGGATAAAGAACACGAAACTCAGAATCGCTTCCGCAATCGTGTCAAGAAGAAACCGTCCCACGCCCCGGCGGAGGGGAGGATGCGATACTGTCCCTTGTCCGTCTGCCACTTGTCAAAATACCCCGGACCGTCGTCCAATGCGACACGGCCCTCTTTGCACACAGTTTGCACCACTTCCCGCGTTTCCTGCCGGGTGAAGGTGCACACTGCATAGACGATGAGGCCGCCATTCTTGCAGAGTTCCACGCCGGATCGCAACAGGGCGGCCTGCTGTTGCGCCAGCCGCGAGACGCTTTCCGGCGTCACGCGCCACTTCAAATCCGGATGCCGCCGGACCGTGCCCAGACCCGAACACGGCGCATCCACCAGCACCCGGTCGAAGCCCGGCGTCAACGGGGGCCGCGCCCCGTCACCGCAGACCGGAAACACGTTGCGTATGCCCATCCGGTCGAGGTTCTCGCGGATGCCTTCGATGCGGTCTGGCGCGATATCCAATGCAAAGACCTGCGCGCCGCATTCCGTCCGCTGCGCGATGTGGGTCGTCTTCCCGCCGGGCGCCGCACACAGGTCCAATACCCGGTCACCCGCTTCGGGTTCCAATAAATGCACCGGCAGCATGGACGCGGCGTCCTGCAGCATGAAGCAGCCCTGCTGAAACCATTTGCTCCTAATCGCACGGCCTGTGTCCGTGATGCTCACTTCTTCGGGAATATCCGTCTGTTTTGTAGCGGCGATTCCGGATTTTTCCAGCCGTTCGATCAGCATCTCGGCGGAATTTTTCAAGGTGTTTGCCCTCAGCGTGACGGGGGCCTGGGTGTTCGAGGCCGCGCAAAGCGCCTCCGCCTGCTCCGGGCCGAATTCCGCCAGCCAATCCCGCACCACCCACAGTGGCATGGAGTGGTATATGGCGAGATAACGTGCAAGATTCTTGTCGCGGTCCGGGAACGTGATTTGATCCAGCGCGTCGGGCGCGCGCCGCAGGACGGCGTTCACCAGCCGGGCGAGTCCCGCATGGCCGCGCCGTTTGGCCAGTTCCACGGAAGTGTGCACCATTGCGGGGCGGGTGACCTGGCTGCAAAACAGCGCCTGAAAAACCGCCATGCGCAGGACTGCCAGAATGGGGGAGGGGAGCCGGTCAAGCGGTTCCGTGCATATCCCCGCCAGCACATGATCGCAAAGCAGCCGGTGGCGCACCGTGCCATAGACCAAGTGCGTCAGAAAACGGCGTCCGCGGTCGGCCATTCCGCGCTTGCGGAGACTCTTGTCCAACGCCGCGTCCAGGTGCATACCCCGATCAAACACGCGCAACAGCACGTCTATCGCGACATCGCGGACCGGGTCAACAGGCATCAGCGGATTTCCTCGAATTGTTCACCGGCTTGCATGGCATGCCCCCGAAGATACTCCTCCATCGTCATCACGCGCTTGCCGGGCGCCTGAAATGCCAGAATCGCCAGCCGGCCTTCCCCTGTGGCGACAAGCACGCGGTCCCGTTCCACCGCAACAATCATCCCCGGCGCGGCCCCGGCGTTTTCAGGAATCACCGCCGACCGATGGATGCGGCAGACTTCCCCGCCATACAGGCAATGCGCCACCGGCCAGGGGATACATGCGCGAACTTGGTTGTGAATGGATTGGGCAGAGCGGTTCCAGCGGATTCGTCCATCCTCTTTCTCGATTAATCGGGTAACTGTGACCTTTGTCGGGTCCTGTGGCGTGAATCGGGCTTCGCCCGAAGCCACCAGGCGCAAGCCCTCCACCATCAGCGCCGCCCCCATTGTCGCAAGCCGTGCGGCAAGTTCGGCGGCGTTCTCGTCCGGACCGATGGACGTGGCTTCCTGCAAGAGCACATCACCCGCGTCCATATCCAGCACCATCTGCATGATGGACACCCCGGTTTCCGTATCGCCTTCGAGGAGCGCCGTCTGGATGGGCGACGGCCCGCGATGGCGGGGAAGCAGGCTGGGGTGGAAGTTGAGCCATCCCTTCGGCGGAATGTCGAGAATCGGTTGTTTCAGCAACCGGCCATAGGCGGCCACCACGCCGATTCCCGGGGCCAATGCGCGCAGCCACGCCTCAAAGGTCCCGTCATTGAGTTTCTCCGGTTGATGCACCGGGATGCCCAGTTCTTGGGCACAGACCTTTACCGGCGGCGGCACGGGTTTCTTGCCGCGGCCCTGGGGTCGATCCGGTTGGCACACCACGGCTGCCATCTCGTGATGGGCCGCCACCGCCCGCAGCACGGGCACAGCGATCTCCGGGGTGCCAAAGAATGCGACGCGCACTAGGTCAACCCAGGGATGTCAAGGCCGCTCGCCACCTCGCGCATCTTCGCCTCCGCCAATTCCCGCGCCTTGGCGATACCCTCGTTCACGGCGGCCCGAATCAAGGTTTCCAACATTTCCGGTTCATTGGGATTGATGACCTCAGGGTCTATCCTGACGGACAGAACCTCCATCTTCCCCGTGAGTTCCAGCCGCACCATCCCGCCGCCCGCCGCCGCCTCCAGCCGCTCGTAGCCGAGATTTTCCTTCACCTCTTCGATGCGCTGCTTCATTTCCATGGCCTGCTTGAGCATGTTGCCCATTTTGGCCAAATCGCCGATACCTTTCAGCACAGGATGATGCTCCTTGTCAGTTCATGCTGCATTTCATCAGGGATTCCATAAAAGCGAAAGACTTCACGGGAGAGTATAACGCCCGAAGCACAAACCCCGCAAACCCGCGAAAGTGCAGCCCCGCAATAATTGCGCTATACTATCGTATGTTATTCACGCTTCAGCGTGCGTATGTTGTTCACGCTTCAGCGTGCCAAGGCGCCCATGAATCCGGGGCCTATCTGCAATTACAGCACGCTAAAGCGTGAACAACATACAGAATTGTGCCATGGAGCAATGCGATAGATGACAACACATCCCAAGGAACATATCGTCTTTTCTGAGAAAGACTTATCGCGGATTACGCGGGACCCCTTTCCCGGTTCGCGCAAGATATATGTTGAGGGGTCGGCCCCCTCGATTCGGGTCGCCATGCGCGAAGTGTCGCAGGCGCCCACGCTGTCCGTGTCTTCGGGGGAGGCAGGGGAACAGAATCCCCCCATCACGCTCTATGACACCTCAGGTCCCTACACCGATCCGTCCGTTGAAATAGATGTTCACAAGGGCCTGCTGCCCATCCGCCTGCCGTGGATTCTCAAACGGGGCAATGTGGAGGAACTGGACGGGCCTTCCGTTATCTTCTCGGACGACCAGGCCCCGACGGAATTCCAGTTTCCCAATCCGCGTAGGCCGTTGCGGGCCAAACCCGGCGCGCGCATCACCCAAATGCACTACGCACGGCAGGGCCTCATCACCCCGGAGATGGAATACATCGCGATTCGGGAGAATATGCGCTGCGAGGAGGCGGCGGCATACCTGAAAAAGCATCATCCCGGCGTGGACTGGGGCGCGAATCTCCCGCCGGTCATCACGCCGGAATTCGTCCGCGACGAAGTGGCCCGGGGACGCGCCATCATCCCGGCGAACATCAACCACCCCGAAGTGGAGCCGATGATCATCGGACGCAACTTTCTGGTCAAGATCAACGCCAACATCGGCAACTCCGCCGTGCGCAGTTCCATCGAGGATGAAGTCGAAAAGATGGTGTGGGCCATCCGATGGGGGGCCGACACGGTGATGGACCTCAGCACCGGCGAGCACATTCACGAAACACGGGAGTGGATTCTGCGCAATGCGCCGGTTCCCATCGGCACCGTGCCGATATACCAGGCGCTGGAAAAGGCCGGCGGCCGCCCCGAAGACCTCACGTGGGAACTCTTCCGCGATACGCTGATCGAGCAGGCGGAACAGGGCGTGGATTACTTCACCATCCACGCCGGAGTGCTGCTGCGCTTCATTCCACTGACCGCGAAACGCATGACCGGCATCGTCAGCCGGGGCGGCTCCATCCTGGCAAAGTGGTGCTTGGCGCACCACAAGGAGAACTTTCTTTACACCCACTGGGACGACATCTGTGAGATTCTCGCCGCCTACGATGTGGCGGTGTCCATCGGCGACGGCCTGCGCCCCGGATCCATCCATGATGCCAACGACGCCGCGCAGTTCGCGGAATTGAAGGTGCAGGGTGAGTTGACCCAGCGCGCCTGGGACTACGACGTGCAAGTCATCAACGAAGGCCCCGGACACGTGCCCATGCACCTGATCCACGCCAACATGGAACATCAACTGGACTGGTGTCATGAAGCGCCGTTCTATACGCTCGGTCCGCTGACCACCGACATCGCGCCCGGTTATGACCACATCACCTCCGCCATCGGCGCGGCCATGATCGGTTGGCACGGCGCGGCGATGCTGTGCTATGTCACGCCAAAGGAACACCTCGGCCTGCCGGATAAAAACGACGTGCGGGAGGGCGTGATCGCCTACAAGATAGCCGCGCACGCGGCGGACCTCGCCAAGGGACATCCCGGCGCATACATCCGCGACAACGCGCTGAGCAAGGCGCGTTTCGAATTCCGATGGCAGGACCAGTTCAACCTGGCCCTGGACCCTGATCGCGCCCCGACGCTGCATGATGAAAGCATGCCGCAGGCGGGCGCAAAACTGTCCCATTTCTGCTCGATGTGCGGCCCGAAATTCTGCGCCATGGAGATCACGCAGCAGGTGCGCGAGTACGCCCGGGCGCACGGCCTGGACGCCGAAGAGGCGCTGGAAGAAGGACTGGCGGAACGCGCCCGCGATTTCCAGCAGAGCGGCGGCGAACTCTATCAAAGGCGATAACAATTCCCGCAGACGGACGAAAAGCATGCGTATTGGAAGCATTGACATAGACCGGCCCCTGTGCCTCGCGCCGATGGAGGATGTTTCCGACTATCCCTTCCGCCGCATCTGCAAAGAACAGGGCGCGGATCTGCTCTATACCGAATTTGCCAGTTGCGAGGCGCTGATTCGCAATGTCCGCAAGATGCGCGAGAAAATCGAACTGGGTGACGATGAACACCCCATCGCCATTCAAATCTACGGCAGCGCCGAGGCGTCCATGGAGCGCGCCGCCGCCATCGCCCAGGAAGCGGGCGCGGATTTCATTGACATCAACTGCGGATGCTGGGTGAAAAAAATCGCCAATCGCGGCGACGGCGCGGGGCTGCTCCGCGACCTCGACAAAT
>CAZLII010000054.1:0-12356 GCA_964559065.1 uncultured Nitrospirales bacterium
TTTACACCGCGAATACGGGATGCTTTCTAACCGTTACGCGCAAACGCAGTATTGCGCCGATGAATTTTACGGAAAGTGATTGTTCATGACGGAACTGGTGGTGAGAGGGGCGCAAAATTCCGAGGAAACGCGCCAGGCCATTGAGTTAATGGCAAAGGCGCAATGGAACTATTTTGACGCCATTCAATGGATGGAAAGCACCGGCGACGGGTATCCGGGCTATGCGCGCGAACACACGCGCATGGCCTGGCAAAACGGAGAACTTGCCGGCGCGCTGCGCCTCACCACCGACACCATTCGAATCGGCGAGGCGCGCCTCAAAATGGGCGGACTGGGATGGGTGACCACTGCTCCGCGCCGCAGGCACCAGGGGGTCGCACGGGAACTCATCAGCGATGCGCTCCATTACATGAGGTCGCACGGTTACCATGTCGCAATGCTTTTCGGCATCCCCAATTTCTACCACCGATTCGGTTTCACAACCACTCTGGCGGAGTATTTCACCACCGTCTCCGTGGCTGAGGCGGCGGAAGCCCCGGATGCGCCGTTCCGGATTCGCCCTGGAAAACCCGGCGATATTCCCGCCATCCAACGTATTCATATGACAAATGACGCCGATGTCGGCTGTTCGCTCGTCCGCAGCGCCGCGCACATTACCAATAAATGGGGGCGATGGAAGCCCGTCCAAGTAATCACCAATACCGACGGAAGGGTGATAGGCTACCTGCTGCCACGCGGCGCGGATGACACACTGCACGTCGAGGATTTCGGCGTCGTGGACAGGGGATGCTGCGGCGCATTGCTCAAAGTCTGTGCAGATATTGCCGCCGCGGATTACCGCTCGCGCATTCGCTTCGCCGGGCCGCCGTCCCATCCCTTTATTCAGTTTCTCCATCAATACAAGTCCATCCACGAGACCCAAATCACGCGCAACCAGGGCGGCATGATGGCCTTCATTGACATGGGCGAAGCCTTGGAAACCATGATCCCGGAATGGGAAAACCTCCTTTCCCGTTCCGCCGCGCGCGCCCTGAAAACCGAGATTACCCTGCTTGTGGACCAAAAGCCCTACCGCGTCCGGGCACACCGCGGCGTTGTGGACATTGCGCAGACAAGCGGCGCCAACAAGGTAGCCCTGAGCGCCGCAGAATTGATGCATCTCACGACAGGCTACCGTTATCTTCCCGAGATTCTGTCGCAACGCCGACGCATACTCAATGCCGAAGGCAAAACCCTTTTGGCCGCCATCTTCCCCAAACGCACCCCCTACGTGTGGGGTATTGACAGATTCTAATACGAACATCCATTCGTGTTCGGTGAACACATTGACCTGTGCACCGGCCTGAAAGTATACTTCTGGCATCGGCGCCGGAGTGGCGAAATTGGCAGACGCACCGGACTCAAAATCCGGCGGAGTTCACCCTCCGTGCGGGTTCGACTCCCGCCTCCGGCACCATTGTTCCCACTTTGCTTTCCGGGCGAAAATAACCATTTTCCGGGGATGTCAGGGGGTTTTGTCGGCTTCAGCGCGCCGGGGGGGGAACTGCCGGCGGTTGACCAGAATACTCACCGCCGCCCCGAGGATGCGTTTCAGTCGCCTTCCTTTGGGCGTGTCGTCGCACTTGCGTAACAGCAGTTCATGCGAGGCGATGATCAGGCGCGTTTCTTCTTCGGTGAGGGTAGCGATTCTATTCTTCTGAATCTTCTCAATGGCGCCACGAAGCAGATCCTGTTTTCGCTGTTCCTGGGGCGATGTCGCTGACGTCTCTTGCGGTAGGGCAGGTTCAAGAATTTGCTCGATATCGGGCGCGGCGGTGGCTGCGTTTTCCTCGGCAATCTGAGACTGCAAGTCCGAGACAGCATCCAGGGTAAGCCGCCCCATCTCGTCCGAGGGCATTTTGAGAATGCGTTTTGCCACGGCAAACGCGTCTCCGGGGCCTATGGAGAGTTCCATGGTCTCTTCCAAAAGGCCATTATCCTGGGGGAACGAAGTTGACAGTGAGGCGCCTTCTTCTTGAATCGTCTTCAGTCGGCGCTCCAGGCGTAGAATGGAGGCTTCACAACTTGCCAGGCGCGCCTTGGTCTCGTCCAGACAGAACTCCAGATTCTCAATGACCTCCTCCCAGCGTATCCGCTGTTCCGGATGGCTGTTTCTGCGGGAATCCGCCTTTTCGAGCAGGGCTGCAATGGTTTCGCGATTGTTTCGATGTTGCGCACACCGCTGTTTCAGGTGCTCCAATTCCGCTCTTAACTCTTGTTCTTTGTTGCCCATGCGCGCTTTCATCGGTTGCTACAGACTCTGATTGAAATTATATCATATGATTGCGGTTGTCGGGCGAAGCGGCAGCGTGTTGTTTCTGCCCGGGAAAGGTTGCCGGGAAAAGAAAAAACTTTGTCCAGGGGCCGCAGGGTTATAATATAATACTGTGGAAAAAGAAAAAGCATGTCAGAAATATCCCGAACAGATAAGAACCAGCGCCCGGATAGACCAGGAAGAGGTGCGGCATCCGCAGCCGCCGTTCCTGTTGTTTCGGAATTGGATCAATGGGCGGCCTATTATGACTTCATTCACCAGGGGCTTCCGGGTGAGGCCGAGTATTATGTGCTGGAAGGAGTACGGTGCGGCGGCGATGTACTGGAATTGGGCTGCGGCACAGGCCGTATTTGTATCCCCATGGCGATGACGGGTGTCCGCGTGGTCGGCGTGGACATTTCAGCCGAGATGCTTCAGGTCTGCCGCGAGAAACAGCGACGGGTGGGTCCCATGCGCGGCTTCATGTATCTCGTCCGCGCCGATATGCGTGCTTTCGCCTTTTCCCGTCAATTCCGGCTGATCGTCATGCCTTACCGAACGTTCATGCACCTGCTGACCCCGCTGGATCAGATCAGGACCCTGCGCTGTGTGCGCCGGCATTTGGCTGAAGACGGCGCATTCCTGCTCAATATGTGGGCAGCCCGTCCTTCCGCAATCGCCCATGCCGCCGCAACGGGGTCGCTGAATGCCTTACAGTTGGCAGGAGAATACCCGGTGGAGGAAGAGGGCGTGGCCCTGATGCACTATCATGCCGCCCGATATGATGAGTTTCGGCAACTCATCCTGGAACGGCATTTGATTCAGGAAGTGGATGCCACGGGCAAAGTGCGCGCGGAGCAGGAACTTTCTCTCACGCGCGCGTGGTTAAGTCCGCGCGAGATGGAACACCTTGCCGTGCGATGCGGATTCACGGTGGAAGGCGCCTACGGGGATTTTGATGAAAGTCCCCTTGACGAACACAGCACGGAAATGATTTGGCGGCTGCGGCGGTCGTGATTCCCAAAATCCCATTTCAATATCGAATGCGAAATCCGGCAGGCGGCGTATCAGTCTCATCCCAAGAGGTTTCCACATTCCGCACCGATGCGCCACGCGGCCCTTTCCTGCACCATGCCAGCATCTGGTCCAGAAGCACTTTCGGCCCGCAGAATTCCGCTTCCACACGCCCGTCGGGAAGATTCCGCACCCATCCACTCAACCCCAGCGCGAGCGCCTGCGCATGGGTGGCGTAGCGAAAACCCACCCCCTGCACCCATCCCTCAATAAAGACATGTAATCGGGGCGTCATGGCTCGTCGCGAACATCCAACAGGCGTTCCCGAAATTCCGGCATGGCCATGGCCATCGTGGCGGTGCATGCACTGATGGCGAGGTCATTATCCACGTTTTCCAGCAAGGGCTGAATCACGGCGAGCAGGCGGCGGTCGTTGATCTCGATAACCAAGTCACATATCAGATGCTTGACCTCCACGTTGTTCTCACGCAACAATTCCTGAAACACCGCCATGGTGGAAGGGTCGCCGCCGAGAAACAGCGAGGCGGCGTTGCGCGCCCGGTACAGCAGGTTTTCCGGGATGGGATTCTCGCGCCGGGCCAGACGCGCACGCAAAAACTGTGTGGCGTCCCAGTCTTTGTCACGGGCCAGAATCAGCGCCGCTTCCGGTGTCAAGGTGGGCACATCGCGAAAGATGGCCGCCAACTCCTTGCGGCCCTCCTCGATCCCCATCTCATGCAGGACTACGGCAATCCGGTAGCGCTCCTGCGGTGCGGCGGCGCTCAGGCGCGCCAGCAATTGCTCAGTGATATCTTCACCGCCCAGCCGCTTCAGGGCGAACATGGCCGCTTCGGATTTGATTGGATTGCTGTCACCCACCAACTGAATGAGGCGCGGCGTGATGGATCTATTTTCAAGATAGGCGAGCGCTCGCGTCGCCGGCGCGCACAATTCCGCTGCGCGGTCCAAGAACATATCATTCAACAGGTCGGTCGCTTCGTGATAGCCTGACAGACCGGCAAGCATGGCCGCGCGTGCGCGCGCGACGCGATTGCCGCTTTCCAAGCCTGCGCGAACGACGCTTTCGGAAATGGGATCGCCCACCAGATATAAAGCGCGCGCAGCCTCCAATTGTGTTTTCATATCGTTGGATTCAGCAAGGGTGCGCAGATATTCAAGCACGGCTGGATCGTCTTGCAGCGACAGCAAGACCGCCGCGCGGATTTTGCGGTCCTGGTTGTCATTCGATGTGGCGTACACTTCGCGCGCCCGAGACTGCTCGCGGTCCACAATCTTCTGGTCTTCAGCGCGAAGCGCGGCCATCTTGGGCAAAATCAGCCGTCGCGGCTCCACTTTGCCGCCCTGCACGCGCACCTCCTGTATATCTTCAAACAGATAGGAGAAGCGTTCATGGTTCTGGGTCAATACAACCAAATCCCTGGAATGCACTTCCAAGACCCGAAGATTGCTGTCCCTGGCGCCGCTGTCTTTCAAGACCACGGTGACCAGCGTGGAAGTTCCCTCCAAGTCTCTCAATGTCTTGCCTTCCACGCCCGTCACAGGGACAGTCTGCCCCACAACTGCGCCCGCCAATATTGCGGCAAGCGCCCATGCCATACACCATTGTTTCATGTTGTTTTCCCTTATATGCCTTGAAACGCCCTCAGTGAAGTTCCAAATTGTCCTCTTTAATTATACGATCAAGAAAGCGGCGCGCGGTATCCACTGACGGCACAAACGGGTTTATGGTCAATGCCTGGAGCGCATACTCATAGGAACGATGCTTCACCGCTTCCACCGTGAGCCGGTCGCTTTCCTTCGCCGCGATGAACATTCCCTTGAGAAAACTGGGCAAACTGCCCACTTTTCGAGGGCGAATGCCCCGTTTGCTCACCGTTGCGGGCACCTCGACGCTGCTGTCCTCCGGCAAATCGCGGATACTGCCCGCATTGCGCAAACACAGCACCATCTCCCGGCTGTGATCGCTTTCAAGCCCCTCTATGAGGGGGATAATCGTCTCTTCATACCACACCGCGTTGCGCTTTCGCACCAATTCCGGCACCTCGTTCAAATGATTGTTGCTGTACATTTCCAGAATCTGGCGCTCCGCCTCGTACAACTCTTCCGAGCGGAAATGCGAACATGATTGCTGTCTCTTGAGGATTTCCGAACGGTGAAAATACATACCCGTGGGGCGCGTGGGAATCATACGGAAAAGCCCAATCAGGTCATAGTCAAATTCGTCTTCCGTCTGTATTTCCAACTGTTCCAGCAATTGGCTCATCCGGCTTCGATTGTCTATTTTCACATCCTGAATCCACCCCAGGTGATAAAGTCCGATGTAGTCCACCCGGATGTTTTCCGGCTCCTGCAACAGCACGGCGGCTATTTTCTTCCTGTACACTGCCGGCAAATCGCAGACGCCGAGCACCCTGAGTTTGGAATATCGGGTCAGCCCTTCCAATACCACGCCCATGGGATTGGTCAGGTTGATGAAGATGGCGTAGGGGCTGATTTCCTCGATGATTTCAGCGTAGTCGAAAACCACGGGAAGTGTGCGCATGGCGTTCGCGAATCCGCCCGCCCCCAACGTTTCATCGCCGATCATGTCGTAGGTGGGCGGAATCATCTCGTCACGCATGCGCGCCTGCATTCCGCCGACCCGGATATGGTTCAGGATGTATTTTGCATTGCTGAGCGCCTCATGGATGTCGGTGCAGGGGACGATTTTGACCGGGAACCCCGCCCGATCCGCCAGCCGTTGGCAAAACCGGGATACGAGATCGAGTTTGCGCCCCGCCTTGCTGTAGAGCACGAATTCCTTTACGTTCAAGTTCCGTTTTACCGCAGAAAAGATGAATTCGGGAATGTAAACGCTGTTTCCGCCAAGAATTGTTATGCGCTCGATCATGCCGGGTGCAACCTCCTTCTGGGCATTCATGACCGCGACGCATCACCCTTGCCGTTTCGCGCCTTCGGCGCAAATATCGAAGGGCAATGTCATATCTCTAGCCAGCCCTTTGAGGCTACCGATTATCTGCATGCAATGTCAACCGGCGGTATGCGTGCATGGTGTTGACGCCCCCAGAAAAGGCAAGAAATCGCGTTATTTAGGGAGTGGAAAGAGGCCTGTTCACCTGCGTGGAGCGGCTAGACCATGATGTCATCCGGGTCAATGAGCGGCGCGCCGTCGCGACAAAGCGCACAAGAATCCGGAGGCCAACTCTCCATGGCGATTTGCGCCAGCGCCTCGAATCGGACAGGAAATCGCGCCTCGCCGGCGCTGCGGTCTATCAACGCGCCGACGCCGATGATTTCCGCGCCGCGTTCTTCCAGATGCGCGATGGATTTGGCGACGGAGCCGCCGGTGGTGA
This sequence comes from uncultured Nitrospirales bacterium, assembly GCA_964559065.1. Lineage (GTDB taxonomy): Bacteria > Hydrogenedentota > Hydrogenedentia > Hydrogenedentales > CAILVY01 > CALEDJ01. The sequence goes on from CAZLII010000054.1 coordinate 6,682, forward strand.
TGATGTCTTCCACGACAAGCACTCGCGTGTCCGGTTTCAGAGAAAACCCGCGCTTCAATGCCATGCCGCCCGCGCCGTCTTTTTCGGTGAATGCGGCCCGGCAGCCCATGTGGCGGGCGGTTTCGTAGGCGAGGATAATGCCGCCGGTGGCGGGGCCGATAACCAGGTCCACGGCGGCATCCTGAAACCGCGCCGCAAGCGCCGAACAGAGGCGCTCTGTGATTTCAGGAAACTGCAATACGCGCGCGGCCTGCAGGAATTGCCGCCCGTGGCGGCCGCTGGCATACAGAAAATGGCCTTCCAGCAGTGCGCCTGTGTCGCGAAAGGATTGCAGGACTTCATCCGGCGTCATGAGTTCAACTCCTCCAGGATCAGGCGGACCGCCTCCGCCGGTTGTGGATGTTTCAGGATGGGGCGCACTACTACGATGCCATTCGCGCCGGCTTGCGCCGCTTCGCGCGGCGTCATCACCCGCGCCTGATCGTCGCTCCCGGCCCAGGCCGGGCGGATACCCGGCGTCACGATCAACGCCTCCAGTCCCACGGCGGCCCGCACCATGGCGATTTCCTGGGCGGAGCATACCACCCCGTGCGCACCCGCCGACACCGCAAGTTGCGCGAGACGCGGCACGGCTTCCGTCGCCGTTTCCTGGAGACCGAGTTCCTCTCGGATTGCTGCGTCGTCGAAACTGGTCAGAATCGTCACCGCGAGGATACGCGCCGGAGTGGATTCCACGGCTTTGCGCGCCGCCTCGATCATTTTCCTGCCCCCTGATGCATGCACCGTGAACAAGGTGACGCCCAAATCTGCTGCTGCACGCGCCGCATGCGCCACGGTATTGGGAATGTCGTGGAACTTGAGGTCAAGGAAAACGTCCTTGCCCAGTCCACGCACATCCCGCACAATTTCCGGGCCGCATCTGGTGAACAACTGTGAACCAATCTTGAAGCATCGGCACGCGCCGCAGGCCGTCACCGCATTGAGCGCCTCGGATTTGCTGTCCAAATCCAGGCCGACGATCAGTTCAGTTGCCATTTCGGAAACTCCCTGCCGCTGTATCAATTGAAAACTTTGCTATACCGCCATCGCGCCTACGAGTTGGTTGACATCCGCCACGTTGTGCCGCCGGCAATAGTCCTCCAAGCCTTGGATAATCTTTATTGGCGCAGTGGGGTCCCGGAATGTGTAGGACCCCACCGCCACGGCGCGCGCCCCGGCCAAAATAAACTGCATCGCGTCCGAGGCCGAGCAGATACCCCCCATGCCAAGGATGGGGATTTTCAGATGCTTCGCCGCGTCCCAAACCATTTTCACCGCGACCGGGCGAATGGCTGGACCGCTGAGGCCGCCGACGATATTGCTCAAAACGGGACGGCGGGTTTCCGGGTTGATACCCATGCCCAGCAGGGTATTAATGAGCGATACGGCATTTGCTCCGCCCTCTTGGGCGGCGGTGGCAGGCTCCACAATATCCGCCACATTCGGACTTAATTTAATAAAAACAGGTAAGTTTGTGGCGGTTTTTGTCGCCTCCGTGTAACAACGAACCAATTCCGGGTTCTGGGCAACCAGGGTGCGCCCCCGCGCTGTGCGTGCATCATGCACATTGGGACAGGACAGGTTGGCTTCGATGGCATCCGCGCCGCCTTCCGCTTCCAAGCGTTGCGCGAGTTGCGCGTATTCCTCCGGAGAGTGCCCATAAATATTGCCGATTATGGTACAGCCTTTCTTCCGCAGGAAGGGGAGTTTATCCTTGAGATACGCTTCAATGCCGACATTTTGCAGGCCGATGGCGTTGATCATGCCGGCTGGCGTTTCCACAAGACGGGGGGGCGTATTGCCCGCCCGGGGCTGTAGGCTGAGGCTTTTCACCGTGACGGCGCCCAGCAGGCTGATGTCGAAGTATTGGTCATATTCCTCGCCATAGGCGAAAGTGCCGGAGGCGACGGTGACGGGGTTTTTCATTTCGAGGCCGCCGAGATTCACGCGCAGTGAAATGGACATGTTCGCCGCCTCCTGTTCAGTACGCATCCCAGCGGATTACGCGGGTGTCAAAGATGGGACCATCTTTACAGACCCGCACCATGCGTTCATATTCCACCTCGACGTTGGCCTCCACCACGCAGCCCAGGCAGACGCCGTCGCCGCAAGCCATCTCGGCTTCCAAAGAGGCATAGCAGACCGCGCCGCTCACGGCGCATAACTCGTGCACCGTCTTCAGCATCGGCATGGGGCCGCACGCATACACGGCGCAGTCCGGCCCCGGATTCAGGCGCTGCAGGCCGTCCGAGGCAACACCTTTTTCTCCGGCGCTGCCGTCATCTGTGACGAAATGGACGCGGCACCCCATCTGCCGGAAGTCTTTTTCACAAAGCAGAAGGCGCTCCGTACGCGCCGCGATGACGATTTCCGGGGTCTTGCCCAGCGTCCGCACAATGGCGTCCCCCAAGGCGGGGAAGGGGGCAATGCCGATGCCGCCGGCCACGAGTATATGACGTTCATAAACGGGGTCCAGGGGGAAGGGTTTCCCAAGCGGTCCCTGTATGTTGAGGACTTGCCCTGAAGACATCATTGCCATCAGCCGCGTCCCTTCCCCCTGAACCCGGTAGAGAATCGAGAACCCATCATTGAATATCCGCTCAAAGGACATGGGTCGCCGCAGAAACGGCGCATAACCGGGCCGGACTTCGATCATGCAGAATTGCCCCGGCGCGGATTCCGCCGCGATCTGCGGCGCGTGCAAGGTCATTCGATAATGTTCAGGCGCGACCTCCTGGTTTGACATGATCCTGCAGTCCACGAGATGCGGCATGACTATCTCCGGTCATCCAGCGCCAATTGATTGCGCAGCAGGTTCAGGCTTACCCGGATGCGCTCCGCCAGCACCTCGCCCACGCCGTCCACCTTGACCAGTTCCTCGGTCGGCGCGCGCAGAATGCGTTGCAGGGTGCCGAATTGCTGCACAAGGTTCTGGATGATCTGCGGCGAAATCCGGTGGGTGGCAGTCAGGACACGGTATCCGCGCGGCGACAGATAACTGTCTATGGAGCGGATATTGGGACCGAAGCCCAGCGCGTGGCTGATACTGCCCAACTGCAACAGTTCCTGCTGGGGAATCTGCGATATTTTTTCGCGCACTGCCTCGTAAGTGACGCCGGTACGTTCCCGGTGGTAGTCCTTAATTGCAAGAACCGCCTCATTGACCGGAAGGACCAGTTCCTTCAACTGCAATTCAATCAGGCGGCCCTCGGTGCCCAATTCCATCAGGTATGGCTGAATTTCCTTGGAAATGCGAATGACCATTTCCGTGCGCTGGATGGCGCGGCAGACGTCGAAGATCGTCACCACATCCTGAAATTCGCGGGTGGTGAGGTCCTGCATCGCCTGATTCAGCACGCTCATGTATTTTTCCAGCGTCTGAATCGCCTGCACCGCTTTGTTGACCAGGGCCGCCACCGAATCCAGCACATGCCGCTTGTCATGGACATACAACGTCACGCTCGCGCGTCGTTGCGATACGGCGATGACCATGCACCTCGCCTGCGCCGCAAGGCGCTGGGCGGTGCGGTGGCGCGTGCCGGTCTCATCGGACGGAATCTTGGCAGCGGGCTTTAAAAACCGATTGGCGTAATGGATACGCGTGCCATTCGCATTCAGAATGATGGCCCCGTCCATTTTGGACAATTCATAGAGCAACTGCGGCGTTACCATCGCGTCCATCTTCACCCCGCCTTCCGACAGTTTTGCCAGACGGCTCGACTCGCCAAAGCAGAGCAGCGCGCCGGTGCCGCCCTGCAGAATCGCCGACAGTCCCTCGCGCAGCGGCGTGCCCGGCGCGACCATCAGCAGCGCCTCGTTAAACGCTTCGTTACTGGTTTGTTTCTTTTTCGGCACCTTATTCCTCCAATGCCATTTCGATCGCTTCCGTCAAACGCGACACCGACATGGTCTTCACCCCGTTGCCGCCAAGGTCCCCGGCGCAGGCCCCCGGCACAATACAACCGGTGAAGCCGAATTTTGCGGCTTCCGCCACGCGCTGCCGCGCCATGTCCACCGCCCGCACTTCGCCCGCCAATCCAATCTCGCCAAACACCGCCAACCGGGCGCGGACCGGGCGTTCACGAAAACTCGACGCAAGCGCCAAGGCCACCGCCATATCCGCCGCAGGCTCATCCAATCGGACGCCGCCCGCCACATTCACAAACACGTCGCGGTCCGCAAAGTGCAGCCCGGCGCGCTTTTCCAGCACCGCCAGCAACAACGATACCCGGTTTGGGTTCACACCCGTCACCGTGCGCCGGGGCGATCCGACGTGGGATTCGCCCACCAGCGCCTGCACCTCCACCAGCAACGGCCGCGTGCCCTCCATGCATGGCATGACCACGGAACCGCTCACGCCCTCAGGTCGTTCGCTCAGAAACAGGGCGCTGGGATTGGGCACTTCGTGGAGGCCGGTGTCGCGCATCTCGAACACGCCAATCTCGTTGGTCGAACCGAAACGGTTCTTCACCGCGCGCAGGATGCGCAATGCCTGTCGGCCTTCGCCTTCAAAGTATAGAACAGTGTCCACCAGATGTTCCAAGAGGCGCGGCCCGGCAATCATGCCGTCCTTGGTGACATGCCCCACGAGAAAAATGGGCGTCTGTAATCCCTTGGCCAGACGCATGAATTCGTTGGCACATTCGCGCACCTGTCCGATGCTGCCCGGCACCGCCGCCAACTGCGGCGTATAGACGGATTGAATGGAATCAATGACGGCCAGCGCATAGTCTCCGTCGTGGATTTCTTTGGCAATGACGGAAACCGACGTCTCCGTCAGTACGAAGAGGTGTTCGTGGACCGCGTTCAGGCGCTGCGCGCGCATGCGCGATTGGTTGAAAGACTCCTCGCCCGACACATACAGTACGCGCCCGGATGCTCGTGCGATGTGATGGGAAACTTGCAGCATCAGGGTGGACTTGCCGATGCCGGGGTCCCCGCCGACAAGTGTCAGGGAGCCCGGGACAATCCCTCCGCCCAGCACACGGTCGGTTTCCTGCATGCCGCTACTCTGCCGAGCAGGCACAGCGACGGACGGGTCTGTCAAGGGTAGAGGAGCAGCACTGGGCGCCGCCGATTCCCGCGTATGCGGCCCCTGCTCTTCAACCACTTCCTCCACCAGGGCGTTCCACTCATCGCATGCCGGACATTTCCCCGCCCAACGCGGACTGCTCGCCCCGCAATGCTGGCACACGTAAACGGTCTTCAACTTCGTCATGTTCAGGAGGTCCGCCTTTCCGTCACCGCCAAAATACCCACGTATTCCAGGCCAATGTCCCAACGCGCCGCAAACGGCGCATACATTCCGGAGATCGCGCCATCCAGATACAACGCATCGGCGCAATCCAGCCTGTCCCGAAAGAGCAACGCGAAATCGTGAAAGTTTACGGGCAGAATGGAAATGACAAACACCGCCTCACCTTCGGCATTCACCCCCACGCCGTTGCGCACATACCGGCTGTCGGAGTCGGGGATGAATCGCGGATGTATCTGTCCCTGTTGCAGCAAGAGCGGCCCGGATTGCACCGCGATGGTCGGCGTATGGCCAGACGCCGCGTACTGGTTCGTTTCCAGAATTGCCGCTCCACGCTCTCCGAGAAAAAAGACGCCATTCGGTTTCATAAAAAAATTGCCGC
>CAZLII010000055.1:0-12177 GCA_964559065.1 uncultured Nitrospirales bacterium
GCGGCCTTTCAGGCCGGATGCATGTCATGAAAATCCGGAAGAAAGCGCTTGGTTTATTTTGGACAGCACTGATCCTCTTTGGTTTTTTCTCCTGCCGTTCGGGATTGTGCAAATTTCCACATTATCAGGCATAATCAATATGCAGGATAATGGGAGACGGACAGGACCATCGAGGCAAAAGGGCCTGTGTCGGTTGGAATGTGGGAATCATGATGGCCAGAGTGTGGTATTGTCTATCAGGGGGCGGTTTCATAGCCGTCGCGGCGATACTGTTGGCGGGCTGCGGGTCGGAATGGGGCGGGGGTAAGCCGCGCCACGGCATCATCACGATGGGGCCGCATGTGACGGAGACGGTGTTTGCGCTGGGTCAGGGGCACCGGGTGATCGCGGTGGGTAGTTTTGACGATTATCCGCCGGAAGCGCGCCAGTTGCCGAAGGTGGGCGGTTACATTGATCCGGACTTGGAAAAAATCGCCATGCTTGCGCCGGAGCGCATCATCACCGGGGGCCGGCATCTCAAAATGTCCCAATTCGCGGAAATGAGCAACGTGCCCCTGTTGTCTGTGCACATGGACAGCCTGGAAAGCATAGACGACGGGATCGCGCAGATCGGCCTGGAACTGAATTGTCTCCGAGCCGCCGACCGGCTGCGCGCAAAGATTCAGCGGGAAATCGAGGAATTGCGGGAAGCGGTCGCGCCGTTCCCACGGCCCAAGGTGCTGATCATCACTGGACGCCAGGCGGGCGACCTGAACACGTTGAACACCGTCGGCGGCGCGTCGTTTCTGTCGGAAATCGTGGAGATTGCGGGCGGCGAGAACATCTTCCAAGACGCCGCGCAGGCGTATTTTGAGGCGTCCAAGGAAACCGTGGTGTTGCGCGCGCCGGAGGTCATCCTGGAGTTCCGGTGCGGCGAGCCGATGACGGAAAGCCGGATGGACGCTTATTTCAGGGACTGGCGGGCGCTGCCCATGCTGCCGGCGGTGCGCACCGGGCGCATCTTCTTCATTACGGAGTCGCACGGGATGCGGCCCGGCCCGCGCGTGGCCGAGGTGGGTTGGATTATCGCACGGCTGCTGCATTCCGATATACAATTGCCCGCATGACGCATCTTCTGGAAGCCCATTCAGTCTCCCACGCCTACGCTGCTGACACCCCCGCGCTACGCGCGGTGCGCGCGGCGGTGCGCGGCGGCGCGCTGTGCGGCATCGTCGGCCCCAACGGCTCCGGCAAGAGCACCCTGCTTCGGGTGCTGTGCGGCCTGCTGCATCCAGACGAGGGCGAGGTGATCATTGACGGGCAATCCCTGCGTCACTTCGGCGCGCGGGAGCGCGCCCGCCTGATCGCCTACCTGCCGCAGGCGGTGAATCCCGCATTCTCGCTGACGGTCTTCGAGGTAACGTGTCTGGGGCGCTTTCCGCATGCCGGCTTCATGGGCGCGTTGGGCGCGGCGGATTTCGAGGTGGCGCGGCGCTGCCTGCGCGACACGGAAACGGAATCCCTGCGGGACCGCGATTTCCTCACGCTCTCCGGCGGTGAGCGGCAGCGCGTGCTGCTCGCCAGCATCCTCGCGCAGGAACCGCAACTGATCCTGTTGGACGAACCGACTTCGGCGCTCGATATCCACCACGAGGTGGAGGTTTTCGACTTGCTGCGCCGTCTCGCCGAACGCGGCTACGGCGTGGGCGTGGTGACGCATGACCTGAACATGGCCGCGCAGTATTGCCATGAACTCGTCCTCCTGGGTCAGGACCATGCGGTGGCCGCAGCAGGGCCGCCGGCGGCGGTGCTGTCCGAGGCGACGTTGTCCGCGGCCTACGGCGCAAGCATCCGCGTGGGGGCGCATCCCTTCGCGGGGACGCCCTTCGTCAGCGCCGCCGCAGACCGGGAGTCGGTGTCATGAGGATGGACTCCATCAGACGCCGGGGACTTCCGGTTCTTGCGGCCCTGTGTTGTGTCATTCTCGTCATGAGCGTCTTCATCGGGCGCGAACCCATCAGCCCTGCGCAGGCGTGGCGGGAATGGCGCGCGGGCGCGCCGCCGGAGGAAGCCCCGGCGCTGGGCATCCTGGTCAACCAGCGGCTGCCGCGCACGCTCGCAGCGTTGTTGGCCGGCGCGGGCCTGGCGCTCGCGGGCTGCGCGTTTCAGGCGCTGCTGCGCAATCCCCTCGCCACGCCCTACACGCTCGGCGTGGCCAGCGCGGGGGCGCTGGGCGCGTGGTCCGCGTTCCTGCTGGCGGACATGGGGATCATCGCGGGCGTACTGCTCGGGCTGCCGGCGGTGCAGGTGTTCGCGTTCCTTTTCGCCGGGGCCGACATGCTGCTGGTCTATCTGCTTGCGGCGCGGCGCAGCCGCACCTCCCCCGCCGTGCTGTTGCTGGCCGGCGTCACCCTGGGGATGCTGGCCAACTCCGGCATCATGCTCACGCGCTACCTCGCGCGGCCCGACCGCCTCGTCATGATGGACCGATGGCTCATGGGCGGCGTGGATGTGCTCGGCTACAAGCCCGTGCTGACCCTGGCCGCCGGCGTCATCCCCTGCGCCCTGGTCCTGCTGGCGCAGGCGCCGCATTTCGACCAGATCGCATTCAGCACCGACCTGGCGGCGGGGCGCGGCGTGCGCGTCAACCGCCTGCAGGCCGTCACCTTTCTGGTCGGGTCGCTGATGACGGCGATCATCGTCTCCGAAGTCGGGCCGATCGGCTTTGTCGGATTGATCGTGCCGCACAGCGTCCGCGTCGTCACCGGGTCGCGCCACCGCCTGCTGATGCCGGTCTGCGTGCTGGCGGGCGGCGCGTTCCTGTGCTGCTGCGACATCATCGCGCGCCGCGCCATGCCCGGCGAAACCCCCATCGGCATCATCACCACGCTGATCGGCGGCCCCTTCTTCCTCTACCTGCTCATGCGCCGCAAATTCACCGATTGGGCGTGATGTTTCCCGGGGTTGCCTGGGCATAGAATAGACGCAACGCAGCACCGAAAGGGTCCGATGATGAACATGCACTTGACGCGTCGTGAAATGCTTGCAACTGGCGCGGCCGCCGCGTTGCCGCTGCTTGGCACGACAAGCGCCGGGGCAGGCGCCGAGGCCGCCGCCGTCCAGCCCGTTGTGGGCATATCAACCCTTGGATTTCATGACTACACCAATGCCGAACTCGCGGAGGAATTGGCGGCAAACCGCGTTCATACCGTGCAACTGTTCCTCATGCAGAAAGACAGCCATTATTGGGTGTACAACGGACGCAATGATGTGTCATCGCTTGATGCGGCGCGTTGCCGGGACATCGCCGATGCATACCGTTCCCGAGGGATAAGCATCCATAGCATCGGCGTCTATACAAACCTTATTCATCCCGATGAACAGGAGCGCAATGAGAATCTCCGCTATTTCGAGGCCATGTTCCGCGTTGGCGCGGCCATGGACGTGCGGACCTTTGTGACGGAAGCCGGCCACTATGAACCGAAAGAACATGATGGCGGCATGACGTATTACCTTAGGGAAAATGTGTGGCATCAAATGGTGGCCACGGGAAAGACACTTGCGGATTTGGCCGACGCGCATGACGCCACCGTGCTGTTGGAGCCGTTCCACAACGGTTTTCTCGCCAGCGCAAAGAGGACGCGGCTGTTCATCGAAGCCATTGATTCGCGCCGCATCCGGGCGCTGCTGGACCCCGCGAACCTGATTGAACTCAACGATCTTCCGGAGATGTTCGCCCAGTTGTCCCCCTACATTGATTGCCTGCACGCCAAAGACCGGAAACTCCATGTGGAACGCGGCGTTGCCGCAGGCATGGGCGACCTGAACTATGACGAATTCGTGGCTTTGGCGGCCAAATACACGCCGCACGCGCCCTTTATCCTGGAGTATGTCGGAGCCGCCGATTACAAGGCGGCATTAGAACTGCTGCAGGATGCGATCCGCCGGCATCAGTCCGGGGCTGTCTGATTGGCGCCCTCACTATCCCCCATTCGGGGCAGCCCCGATTATCTCTTCGTGCTCGTGCGCCGCAAATTCACCGACTGGGCGTGATGGCATAGAAACTTTGGCCCATGCTTGGGATATGCGTCGCTCATCCCGAGCAGAATTTCAGGGGCATCAGGTAGCGCCGCTACCATCTTCTGCTGCATTAGGCAGGCCCATGGTTCAGTCGGGTGGGATCAATTTCTCCACTTGCTCAATTAATCGCTGAATATCTGTGACAAGACCTTGCCGGTCCAAAGGTTCTTCGCCTTCCGGCACTGTTTCGTATCGGAATCGCACTGCGTATCCGCTCAGGTCCAGAAAATCCCAGTACGGGTCAACATCCACCCCCCGCTTTTCCAGCGCATAAAGCAATAAACTCAAATCATGCGTGAACGGATGGGACTGCCCCAAGAGATTCAGCCACGCCTTCAGGGCCTTCTCGACGGATTGTTGGGCGTGAAAACCAAAAACGCGGTCGTCAAAGGATTCAGAATCAAGCATATGCCCCAATGCCTTGAGATCGCTCTTGGCAGTTTCAAGCAGGACTGTGGCCATTTCATGACCGGGCATACAGTCGCCTCCCCTCCTGCAAACTCGTGGCTACGATGTGGCCGGACACACCCCGCCATCGCTCCACTTCGCCCCGCGTATAGACCAGAATATCCTTTGAAATGGGAAAGCGGGCGAGACGCCGATACAGGCGTCCGGTCAGACGCCGGCGATATCGCCGGACCTCTTCCGAGTCCGGCATCACCACGAGGAAATCCACATCCGATTCGCTACGGTCCGTTCCCTTGGCATGAGAGCCAAATAGGATGACCTCATCCGGTTGGACCTCTTCCACAATGGTGTCCGTCATAGACTTCAGCAGACTCTCATTCATGTTGCGCCCTTCCATCAATCACAGGTCGCTCAAATTATCACAGATTCCAGATCAATCTGCGAAATCTCGTGCGCCGGAGAGGTTGATTTTCGCTACTGTCCCTCATATCGCTGGACTTCGTCGTGGATGTATTCGATCGGGATGCCGGCCTGGCGGAACATGTCCTCGGATTCCGTGCCGTCATGGTAGCGGCGCTCGCACACAACGCGGGCGATGCCGCAGTTGATGATCAGCATGGCGCAGACCCGGCACGGCGTCATCCGGCAGTAAAGGGTGGCTCCGCGGATGCCGACGCCCAGTTTCGCGGCCTGGCAGATGGCGTTCTGCTCCGCGTGCACGGTTCGCACGCAATGCTGCGTGGTTGTGCCGTCTTCATGCACCACGCGCTTGAAGTGGTGGCCGACCTCGTCGCAATGGGGGAAACCGGTGGGGGAGCCGACGTAGCCGGTGACCAGCAACTGCCCTTCGCGGGCGATGACACAGCCGCTGCGCCCGCGGTCGCAGGTGGCCCGCTTTGCGATGGTGTTGGCCACTTCCATGAAATATTCATCCCACGTGGGGCGATGATATTTTTCCGCCATGTCCTGCTCTCCTCCTGGCAATTTCAGCCCGGCGCGGGAAGTCTATCATGGACAACACAGGTGCGCAATGGTTTGCTCTCAGGCGCGCCCCGCATAATGCCACAGCCTTTGCCTTTGGCTGCCGGGCCAATACTCCAAATCGTCAGAACGGTTCGCTAAGGCGGCGCACAGGCGCGCAGGTGAGTATGGTCGCGCCGTCGGGGTGCTTGTGCACGACGAGTTCGTCATCTTCTTCCAGGGAAATGTGTTCCGGGGCGCAATCGTAGGCCAGCATCGCCGGACCGCGCGTAATCACGACGCGCACCACGCTGTCGCTGGGGATCACCAGATGGTTCACCTGGTCCGGCGTGGCGACGAAGGCGACCCCGATGCCCTTGGTGAAAACGCCGCGCGTAATCTTGCTGAAATAGGCCGTGCTTCCGAATGGCGTGCAGATGACCAGCCCGTCGCCGATGATTTCCTGGTCATCCTGATACGGGTCCCCGTTGATCCATATCCGGTAGCGGACTGCGCTGTTGGCGCGGCCCTTGCTCAGGATGATCTCGTTCAACGGCGTCAGGATGTGTTCCGGCTCCGCCACGCCCGCCCGGTGAATGGCGCAGCGAATCTTTCCGTACTTATTCACCACGAGGGCATGCTTCGCCAATGCGTCAATCACCTGCTCAGGCGGGTGCGGGATGCAGCGGTGTCCCACGCGGCTGTTCAGGATGGGGACCTTGGGCACGCCGGGCCATTCCAATTCCGCTGCGAGCAGGGTGCCGTCGCCGCCATAGCAGGCCACAACATCCGGATCTGCATTTACCACCCGCAGATTCGGATACTCCGCCACGAGGGGCTGCAATTCTTGGGCCTGCGCGCCAAAAAGCAACACGCGCACGACCTTGCTCTCGGTCATCAGTTCCGTGGATGCGTTCATGGACTATCGCTTTGTTTTCGGAGTATTGCGGCTATGCCGTATTGACACGCCCATTATAACACGCTTTTCCGCCAAGCCATCCCGGCGCCGTTCCCCAAACGCGCCGCATGAATTCCAGCCGCTGATCAGTCATCCGGCTGGGACAGGTCGTGCTCGACAAAGCGATGGATGGCCTCGTGGTCCTCGTCGCTGATTTTTGTGAAAAGAATGGCGACCTTGAAATGATCGTCGCCCACATCATCCGGATCACAGCGCACCACAATGCCCTCTGCGTCAACGCGATGTTTGATTGGCTTCGGCAGTTCCAGAAGGATGCGCATGCGCGTCATCAGCGGGATCGGCTTGACCGTATGGCACAACACGCCGTTGGCGCTGATGTTGTCCACATGGTTCAACACCCCCGGACCGGCTTCATCCACCACCACCGGCAACCCCCGGCGGCTTCTCGGATACCGGCGTCTCTCTTGTCCCTCGCGTGCCATGGCGCCACCCTTCCATTAACAGGATTTGCGAACAGAACTATATTAGCGCAGAACACGCCGCAATGCAATGCCGCGCATCGCGCACTCCCAGGGCAATGGAAATGCTGCCGGCCTTATTTGACCGAATCGTGGTCTCCGGCGAAGGACCGGCCGATCTGCGCGCATACCAATCGCAACGCGCCCATGACGCGGTCCTCGACGTCGTCGGTCCAGGGGGCGGGCTGGCCGTAGGCGCGCATGGCGGTGGCGCCCTCGTAGCCGCCTTCCAGGCGCACGCGGCGCGAAGGGATGTACGCCATTACGTCGTTGGCGTAGCCCATGATGACCGTGTCGCCCCCAAGCAACTGCTTCAATTTCACGGCATAGTCCACCACCACCTCGCCGCCCATCACGATCACCGTCTGGTCCCCCAGCCGCCACGCCTGCACCGGATAGGGATAGGTCGCGGGCAGCGATTGTCCGGCGTCCAGCATGCCGCGCATGCGCTCTGCCCAGCGGCGGACGTAGCCCTCGGATTTCTCGATGATGTCCGTCAGTTCCTCGCGTGTGGGCGGCGGCTCGAACGCCAATTCGACCTCGTGGTAGGCGGTGTGCAGTTCCGGCGCAAGTGCGCGCATCGGACTTTCCAGCGCGCAGGACACGGCGGCGGCCAGCGTGCGGCCGTACTGCTGCGCCAACGCCACGGACCGGCGCGGCAGGGGATTCTGATCGCCGCCGCAGCCCGCGAAAAACATCGCCGCCGCCCCCGGATACGCTGTCTCAATGTCTATTTGCGCAAAACCCGGATAATCGCCGCACCATTGGTAGCCGTCCAGTGTCGTCGCGTGGCACGCATAGCCGAACACAATCGCCGCGATGTCGCCGTTGGCCCGTTGCGCTTTCAGCACCGGCACGGCGTGGTCCTGCGGCCCCTCCAGCGCGTGCAGTTGCAGAATCTCCGCTTCGCGGTTGTTGCGGCGGTTCACGGCGAATCGCGCCACGGCGCTCCCCGTGAATATTGCCGCCGGAGCCAAGTCCGCCAGCGCCGCGCCAACCGTCGCCGCGACAATCCCCTCCAGCCGGTGCGTGTATTGCACGATGGCCTCCTGCTGCGCCGCGTTGGTGGGGTAGATGTCCGGCAGCGAATTGTCGAGCACCGGCCCGGAGTGCGTGTGCGACCCGCTGAGGACGATCTGCGCGCGCGCGAGACCGTGTTCCCGCCCGATGGCATCCCGGATGCGGTCGGACATGTCCTTGGGATAGCCGATGATGTCCGTCGTGACCAGCACCGCCGTATGGCCCGAGGCGTCCCGCACCGCCAGCGCCTTCACCCAGAGATCATGGAGCGCGCCCTCCGCTTCCCGGTCCCGCGCCGCGTAGCCCGCCAGCCACAACGGCTCCTCCGGCGTGATCTTCGCCCGCGCGACGCCCGCCTGCCAGCCGCCCGCGGCGGCCTGCCCCGCCGCCGCGCCCGCCGCCAGAAAAAACATCCCGCAACATACGCCCAGCGACAGCCAATGCCCCGAAATCATCATCGCTTCCTTCCTGTGTTTGCGCCAGCATAAAGGAAACATGTCCGGACTTCAACGGCTTCCGGGCGGCCATTCCGCGACAATTTTCGCGTACCATGCGGGAAAGGATATAATCAGGGCAATGACGCTGACTTGAAAAAAGACACTGCATCATGGCCTGGCGCATAGCCACTAAACGTATTCCTGAATTGATTTGTTCGCTTGAGCAATTGGGATTGTCTGATCATTGACGGCTACTGTTTTTCCTGGGTCAATTGTCTGGCCCAGGCATTGTCGGGGTCTTCGATAAGCACTTCCTGCGCAATCTTCAGGGCCGCTTCGCGCTGGCCAATCTTGTACAGGCAATAGGCCCTGCGGCACAACACGTCCACGCGGTTGAAGCGGGAATCGTAGGCGCTGTACTGCCTGCCGGGTTGGGCGCACTCCGTGGCGCGCGCGTAATGCTCGATGGCCTTGTCGTAGGAACTTTGTGCGGCATGGAGTTCGCCGCGCAGGTAGTGGCCTTCGGGTTGGTTGGGGCTGGTTTCCAGGTGCTTTTCCAGGACGACATCCGCCTGCTTGAACGCCTCCGCCGCGACTTCCGCGCGGCCTGCGCGGCCCGCCGCGCGCCCCAGCAGGAACAGCGCGGCGAAATTGCCGCCGCCCTGATTGGCCGCCGTCTGCGCCAGGAGCATCGCGGCATCCCACTGGCCCGCCTGAAACGCGCAATACGCCAAACCGAGACTGGCGCGCGGGTTGTCCGGCTTTTCCCGCGAAATCTCCCCGAAGATTTCCTGGGCCTTCTTCAATTCGCCGAGTTCCATCAGCGCAAAGGCATAATCCAGGCGCGGCTGGATTTGCGTCGGTTTGTTGCGCAAAACGTGGTGGAGCAATTCGACGGCTTTTCGGGCATCGCCCAATCTCAGATGGCATTTGCCGAGTTGATGATAGGCCGCGTAGTGATGCCGGTCCATTTCGATGGCGCGTTCGAAATGGCGCATCGCCGCTTCCAGATCGCCCTTCATGGACGCGGTTACGCCTTCATCGTAATAACTGTCCGCATTTTCCCCGCCGAACACTGTCATATCGCGGTTCCTTATGCCGGCGCGCGCACGGCCTCAAGCGCGGCGCGCACCTGTTCCTCCGTCACATCGGTGCGGTGCGCCACCTCTCCGATGGCGCAGGGCAGCACAAACTTCAACGCGCCCGCGCGCGCCTTCTTGTCTTTGCGCATGGCCGCCAGCGTCTCTTCCACAGGGAGTTCCGGCCAGGCCGTCGGCAGCCCGCAGGCCGCACAGCACGCGCGTTGCCGCTTCTCGAAAGCGTCGTCCACCATGCCCAGCAGCCGCGCCAACGCGCCCGCGGCGCACATCCCCACCGCCACTGCCTCGCCGTGCAGGAAATGACCGTAGCCCGTCACCGCCTCGAAGGCGTGGCCGAAGGTGTGGCCGTAATTCAGGTTGGCGCGCAGCCCTTGCTCGGTCTCATCCGCCGCCACCACCGCCGCCTTGATCTCGCAGGACCGCTGAATGGGATAGAGCAGCGCCTCCGGATCGCCCGCGAGAATCGCGGCGGCCTGCCGCTCCACATACGCGAAGAGGTCCGCATCGGCGATGACCCCGTGCTTGATCACCTCCGCCATGCCGGCGCGCAGTTCGCGGTCCGGCAGCGTGCGCAGCAGGTCCAAGTCAATGATCACGGCGCGGGGCTGGTGAAACGCCCCGATGGTGTTCTTGCCCAGGGGATGGTTCACACCGGTCTTGCCGCCCACGCTCGAGTCCACCTGCGCCACCACCGTGGTCGGAATTTGGATAAAGGGCACGCCGCGCATGAAGGCGCTCGCCGCGAAGCCCGCCACGTCGCCCACCACCCCGCCGCCAAGCGCAACCACCACGCTCGCGCGGTCCAGGCCGCCTTCCAGAAAGGTCCCGCAGATCGCCTCCACCGTGGCAAGCCGCTTGTGCTCCTCGCCCGCAGGCATGACATGCGTCACACACCTCAGCCCCGCTTCCCGAATCAGCCCCTCCGCGCGCGCCGCGTACAGCGGCCCCACATTGTCATCCGTCACCAGGCCCGCCGCGCCCTTCACGCCAAGGCCGCGCAGCGCCTCCGGCAGCCGCTCCAGCACCCCCCCGCCCAGGTGAATGGGATACGAGCGATCACCCAATGCCACTGTGATAATGACGGCCATTGCGATTCCCTATGGTTTTATCCGTGTTTCCCGCAACCGCGCAACATTGCGCCCGGCTATTCTAGTGCATTGGTTTGCGCTAATGCTACGGGGGCGTTTCGAATGGCGAGTGGCGAGTGGGGAATGGCGAATGGTGAGTGGCGAATGGCGAGTGGCGAGTGGGGAATGGCGAGTGGCGAATGGTGAGTGGCGAATGGCGAGTGGGGGATGGGGAGTGGGGGATGGGGAATGGGGGATGGGGAGTATCGCAGGTGGGAGGCAGTTCCGTATCGACTGGTCCGACGTGTCCGACATGTCCGACATGTCCGACATGTCCGACAAAAGAGCGTAGGCGCCGCCCGCAAGACAGGGGCAGGCTAAAGCCTGGACTCCAAAACTGATCGCGCAGGCCAAAGCCTGGACTCCAAGACTGAGCGCACAGGCTAAAGCCTGGACTCCAGAACTGGGCACACAGGCTAAAGCCTGTACTCCAAAACTGGGAGCCGGGTAATCGAAGGACACCGCCGGGGATGGGAAACAGGCGGCCCCGGCGGCGTCTGCCAACGCGGCCGGGGCCGGAGCGATCAACCGGGGATTCCGGGTTCAAACATGTGTCGGGTTATCGGTGTTCAGTGGACGGCATGGACGGCGAAGTTCTTCGCGACCTGCTCCCAGTTCACCACGTTCCACCAGTCTTTGACATAATCGGCGCGCCGGTTCTGGTGCTTAAGGTAGTAGGCGTGCTCCCATACATCAATGCCGAGGATGGGCACGCTGCCCCACGGCGAGAGTTTCTGCTGGCTTTCAGCCTGAAGCACAACGAGGCGGTTGTCTTCGGGACGGTAGTGGAGCAAGGCCCACCCGCCACCTTCAACCGCGACCGCCGCCGCGCTGAAATGCGCTTGGAATGCCTCGATACTGCCGAAGTCTTCCTCAATTTTCTTGAGCAATGCGCCGGTCGGCTTGCCGCCGCCGCCCTTGCCCGGAGGCGCCATAATGGTCCAGAACATGCTGTGCAGGTAGTGACCGCCGCCGTGGAACGCGGCCTGCCGCGACCAATGCTGCACCAGGGCGTAGTCATTCGCCGCGCGCGCCTTGGCCAGTTCCGCCTCCGCCTTGTTCAGTCCTGACACATAGGCCGCATGGTGCTTGCTATGGTGGAGTTCCATGGTCTTGGCATCAATGTACGGTTCCAGCGCATCATAGGCATAGGGCAATTCGGGCAATTTGTGCTCGGTCAGTGCGCCACCTGCCTGATTGTCCTGCGCCTGGGCGGCTGTCGCTACCGAAAGCATCCCCGCGACCAGGGCGATAGCCCCGATCAGCGCCATCGAAACATATTGTGACTTTCTCATATCGCTCTCCCTTTCGGTTCGCCGATGCTCTCAATTCGGCGCTTCACATGTGATGTATATGGCGGAACGCACCGTAGTTTTCGGTGTCGTTTGAGGTTTCGCACCCCCCGCCGTTGCATTAATAAACGCAATGATGCGCGCAGTTATTCCTGCGCCGGTCTTCCGGACAACCAATGGAAATGAACATGCCTTGAAAAGACAAGATTGAGAGTACCGAGTTCTTCATCCCAGGAACACCGCATCACTGCTGATTCTCTCCTCTTCTCAAACGTGTCTTTGCAAAGCGCCAACGGCGCGCCATTCCTTAGCAGTCGGCTTGCGTCCTCCTGGAGTG
>CAZLII010000056.1:0-11970 GCA_964559065.1 uncultured Nitrospirales bacterium
GTCATGTTCATGCTGAACCAGGTGGTACCTTCGCTTCTCCGGCGCGGCAACGACCACTTGGAAGTCTTCTCCAAGACGATAGTAGGGAACCATCGTGTCAATCACTTCCGCGCCATCCCCAATCACCAGTAACACCTTTTGCATTTGGATATCTCCGCTTTATGGATGATAAGCCTTGAAAACGGCGGCATTGTCAAGATCGCCGGCGCCGGTATCCACCAGTTTGCGCAGCAGCCGCGCATGCACCTCCGACACCGGGACGCGCGCCCCAAGCGCCTGCGCCAGTTCAAGAATAAGTTCAACATCTTTGAAATGTTGCGCAAGCCGCGCCACCGGCGGATCATAGACACCGGCGATCATTTTCGGGCCTTTGGCGTCCATGCACGCGGAATAGGTCTCGCCGGACTTAAGCACGTCGAGCACGGTGTTCAGATCGAAATCCGCCTTGGCGGCCAGCCCCAGCGCCTCGGCCAGCACGAGCCGGTTCAGCCCGAACACCATGTTGACGATGAGTTTCATGCGGTTGCCCGCACCCGGCGCGCCAAAAAAATACTGGCGTTTTGTAAAAGGGTTCAGCAATTCACGATAGGCAGCGTTTTCTTCCCGATCGCCGACCAAGGCCAGCGCTTCTCCGCGGGCAATCACCTCGCTGGAACCGGACAAACATACGTCCACCAGCCGCACCCCCTGCGCGGCAAGCCGCGCATTGTCCACAACAATGTCTTCGGGGCGCGCCGTGGATGCATCGAGCAGCACCGTCCCCTGAGGCAGTGTCTTTGCCAATTGCGTTTCGCCCCACAGCAACGCGCGCCGATCATTTGAGTCCATCATGCAAAGAAACAAGATTCCCGCCGAAGCGGCGACCTCCGCAGCGCCCGGCTGCACATGCACGCCGATGGCCGTCGCGTTGGCGCGCGCCGGTGCGGCAATATCATAGCCATGGACCGTGTATCCCGCAGCGATCAATCTGCGGGCTATGGCTTTGCCCACCAATCCAAGGCCGATAATACCAATGTTCATACACTTGCGCTCTACGGTTCAGGATTCAGGTCGGTGACTACGTTGAGGTAGCGATCATACAGCGCCGCGTAGTCGGAATGCTGCTCCGTTTCTTCTGCGAACACACATACCGCGAAGCCCAGCGAAAACGCCCTGTCCCTGGATAATGGCGTAGCATCTGGCGCTATGGCCCGGTCGCGCGGTGCAGTCATGGACTTCTTCCCAAAGGGGTTGGCGACCATGAGGCCATAGTCTCGATTGTGAAACCAGGACCGGCGGAAATTGTGAGGGCTGGCGGCAAGCAGTATGCCGACGCGACGCCCATCCATAAAGCCGGAATACGCACACCAATCCGCCTGTTTCCCCCAGGTGCCCGATTCATTTTCGCCGCCAAGGTCATTGATGATCACGCCGTTGCCATGCTTCACGGTCAGCGGCGTGACCATGCGCACCCCGAAGCCCATTTCCTCCTGGTCGCCAAAAGTCACCTCCGGCGCCACGGCCTGAAACTGCGATTCGGCAATGATCCACCGCGTTTTTGGCGTAACCAGCACCATGTATCGGCACGTCTCTTCACATATAATTCGTGGCGGGGTCTCCAGCGTTTCATAGACGTTCTTTACAGTGAAGAACCCGACATCACCGGATTGCGGCGAACCCTGGAAGCGCGCGTGGCGCACGCGCGCTTTGTTGCGCCAGAAATCCGTGCCGCCCAAGTCTCCAAAAGCCAACCATAAGCCCGGATGAAATGTCGCATGATCGTCGTTTTTGGCGTCTTCAATCGGGTGCGGTGGATGATTGCGCGTAACCTGGATGCCGCCCGGCGCGGTCACCCGGCAAAAATACGGTCTGGGAATTTCCGGGTCGGCATACACATACGTGGCAAAATGTTCGCCGTTCGCCAGAATGTCCAGACGGCCTTCGCTTACATTGAAATCCACCGTGATTTCCGGTTCGGAAACAGCGGCAAGCAAACCTTGCGATGTCAGGGCGATCAGCAGCAGCGAAATCATTCTTGCGGTCCCTTCACTCGTCTCCTGGCGGAATGAGCCGCCCTGAATCAAAGTACAGCCGGGAGTTCATATCCTTTCCGATATGTTCGGGAATACAGCGCCGTCGCCTCTTTATCGTCGAGGCACCGCCCCGTTTCAGGATCAACAATCAGTTTGCGGCCCACCCGCGTGGCGATATTACCGAGATGACACAATACCGTTGACAACACCCCCTCATCAATCGGGGCATACAGATTCGCCGGCGTCCCGGACTTCACGCAATCGAGAAAATTCCGCATGTGGTCTCCTATGTCCGCATAGGGCCCAAAGTGCTTTTCTTCGCCGTTGATGAACTTGGCAACGCAGCCGTTCCGGCCAAACTCCAGCGCGCCCTTGTCCCCATAGAAGACCACGCCATTGTCATGGCCTTCGAGCGGGTAGTCTGTCCACAGCCGCATTTCGTACATGAGGTGGCAGTCGTCGAATTCATAGAGCACAGTTTGGGTGTCCGGCGTTTCGTGGTCGTCATCGTAATACAACTGACCGCCCAGCGCGACGACCGATTTGGGCAGGCCCACACCCAGCCCCCAGCGCGCCTGATCGATCTGGTGGATGCCGTCATTGCCAATATCGCCGCAACCGTAGTCCCAGAACCAGTGCCAGTTATAGTGCCAGCGGTTCTGGGTGAAGGGATGTTCCGGGGCGGGACCCAGCCACAGATCATAATTGACGCCTTCCGGCGGATCGCTTACCGGCGCGCGCCCGATCGGTTTCCTGTGCTGATGATTGATGGCTTTTGCCATGCGCACCCTGCCAAGACCGCCTTCGCGCATAAAGGCCACCGCCGCGTGGAGCGCCGCGCCGCTTCGACCCTGCGTGCCGTGCTGCACGCATTTCCCGGAGGCCGCTGACGCTCTTGCAAGAAGCATCGCCTCATGGATGTTGTGTGCGCACGGCTTTTCCACATACACGTGCTTTCCCGCTTGAAGCGCCGCCAGTGCGATGGGCGCATGCCAGTGATCAGGCGTTGCGATACTGACGGAGTCAATGTCCGGGTCGTCGAGAATGCGCCGGTAATCCTCGTGCGCAGCGACCCGGCCCGTTCTTTCCAGGCGCTGCGCAATACTGTTTCTACGTTCCGGGTCCACATCGCACAACGCAACAACCTCGCAATCCTCAAATCCGGAAAACACTTGCGCGTGGCGCTTTCCCTGACCGCCCGTTCCGATGATCGCATGGCGCACCCGTTCGCCGGGCGACGCAGCCGCCAGCCCCTTTGCGCCGGCCAGACCGGCCAACAGCCCCATGCCGGCAACACCCAGAAAATCACGACGGCTTGTATTGGTCATAATCGCGGCTCCTTGTATTTTTAGTGCTCCACACCATGCTGACCAAGATGGCCAGCCCCGATCAATCTGAACGGTGCATGTTATTCCTGCTCTAATATCATAAAAGCCCGGCTCAGTCCATAGCCAACCGCGAAGACCAGAACATTGCTGAATCCAATCAGCCACCATGTGTGCCATTTGTATTTGAGGAAATCCAACGACGCCGGCAGTGTGATCCATTCATGGGCCGTGGCATAGCACCACAGGGTCAACACGAAGCCGATGATCAGCGCCGGATAGAGTCCCCATTTGTTGGCTTTCGGGCAGAAGATTCCCAAAAAGAAGGTGGCAAGGATGCCGCCGCCCAAGACGGCGCCAATCCCGGCCCAGGCATTGAGGACCAACAGCATGATGCCTCCGGAATGGCGGCTGAGCAACAGCGCCAGTGCTATCGCGCATGCGCCGGTGACCAGCACGATAGACTTCGAGATCAGCAGTCGTCGGCGATTGTCAAGGTTGCCGGCCAGTCGTTCGTAGAAATCCGTGGTCAGGCATGCGCTGAAACTGTTGAATTCGGAGGAAAGGGTGGACATGCTTGCCGCGAGCAGGCCGACAAGAATCAGGCCAGTGAACCCACCCGGGATTTCGTGTCCAATAAACCAGGGGAAGACCTGGTCGGCCTTTTCCACGCTTGCGCCCAGGCGGGACGGATTCAACTTGTAAAAACCGTAAAGCAGCGTGCCGATGAGGGAAAAGGTAATCCACGCGATCATGCAGGCCACGATACTGACAAATGCGCTCTTGCGCGCTTCGCGCAGGGACGGCGCGGTCAGATAGCGCTGCACCATCGTCTGGTCCGTGACATAACGCAACAGGAAATGGAATATGCCCATCCAGATAATGACATAGACCGTCTTCTGCTGCATGTCAAACTCCGGATTGATCAACTTGAACTTGTCATCCTCCATGGCCGTCCGGAGAATCGCCGTCGCTCCGTCGTTGCTCGCGAAAAACAGGATGAACACAATCACAAAGAAACTCGCCGCAAGCATTAGAAGACCCTGGACCACGTCGGTCCAGATGACGCCTTCGATACCGCCGAAAAAGGTGTAACTGATCGTAAGAATACCCAGGCAGATGATCACCGCGTCCTGATTCCAGCCCGTGATGGTGTAAATGGCCAGGGACATGGCGGTCAGGACAACACCCATTTTGAAGAAATGCTCGGCGAGAAAGGCAAGCGTCCCATACACCCGCGCGCCATATCCAAAACGCTGTTCAAGATACTCATATACGCTGACTTTGATGTGTTTGCGGAGCACGGGAATGATCAGCGCGGCCACAAAGAGCACCACGAGTGGCGTCATGAACTGCTGCATGAGCACTTCCCAGTTCCGCTCATAGGTCTGACCCGGAAAGCCGATAAACAGGAAACTGGAGAGCAACGTGGCGAAAAGGGACAAGCCCGCAGCCCAACCGGGAATGCGCCCGCTCGCCGTGAAATAATGCTCGCTTGTTTTCTGGCGTTTGGAGAAATGCAGACCCAGCATCGCGATGGCCACAGCATATCCGATGAGGACAAGCCAGTCAGGAATGGTCAGTACATTTCCGTGTTCACTGCCGGCCATTGCTTCTTCGCTTTCAGATTATGATGACTTTTTCCCTTGTCACAACACGGCGTCACAGCCCCGGTCAATCATCGGACAATTATTTCGCCCGCTGCGGCAAGCGCGTCCCGCATCGCGGCCACGGTATCAGGCGGCAGTGGCCGCAACGGCGGGCGCACCACGGGCGAACGCAATTTCCCCGTCAGATAGGCGGCCATTTTCATGCGTTGATGCGCCTCGGCGGAAGGCTCGCCAAACTGGTAGATTGCATGGGCGAGCGCGTCCACCTTGTCGCGAATGGCGCGCGCGCCCGCAAGATTGCCGCCAACCGCCTTGTTCACGAGGTCGCAGATCAGATAGGGCGCATACCCGGCAAAACCCACCAGCGCGCCATCCGCCCCCTCCAGCAGGCTGGCCAGCAGAAACTCATCGTGGCACGTAATGATGGATACGTGAGGCGTCGCTTCCTTCAGTTTCAAGTAATCATAACGGGCGCGCGCCATGTCGCGCGTGCCCATTTTGATGCTGACCACCTGCGGGATTTTGACGATCTCCAGCATGTCTGTCAGAGAGTAGCACGCCTTCGTCCAGGCCGGGTATTGGTGGACAATGATGCTGATGTCGGCTGCGGCCGCCACATCCGCAATGAAACCAATGGCTGTTTGGGAACTGCGTCCAAAACGAAGCCAATGATGCGGCGGCATCAGCAAGACGGCGTCCGCGCCGGCCGCCTTTGCCGCTGCCGCCTGGTCAATGGCGTCATGGCTGCCCTCCGCGCACACGCCAGAGACCACCTTTTTCGCATCAGTAATACTTGCGGCGGCAATTTCGACAACTCTCGCGCGTTCAGGGTTGCGCAGCGATGTAATCTCCCCCGTGTGACCATTGACGACGATGCCCGTCACGCCATCATGTTTTGTCACCCAGGCAAGGTATTGCGCCAGATCGGCCTCGTCAATGCCGTAGTCTTCCTGAAACGGGCACAATGTCGCCGGAAAAACGCCGCACCATGCGCCACCTGTGGATTGATGCATGAGACAATTCCCTTCCTTTGCCCTACTCGCTACAATGGCATTTTTCTAAACCAAAAACAAAACAAGGCGTCGGCCAAATCCCCAAGGCGTTTCGGGACACAACGCACTCAAATATGTATGATAAGGATGGTCAGAGAAGATGGAAGGGACCGCTCAGGAGATATAGACATTAGGGCCCGTTGGCGCAACGATATTAGTGGGAGCATTGGGTCAATGGTGAATTGGTTTCCAAACAGGTTTTGCGGCAAACGCCATGATTGAGTCGCGCTTTGCCGACAGGTGTTTCGCCATTGACTTGGAAGTTGCAAGGGATAGCGACCGCATCCATCATTTTGCGGCCATTCGCGGCGATAATGGTGAAAAAGTGATGTATTCCGGCGGCAAACTGGCTGTCGCCCTGCGCCAGGCGGACGCACTCGCCGATGGGGCCGAATTTGTCCTGGGGCACAATGTGATTGCCTTTGACTTGCCGCACATCCGGGCG
Source organism: uncultured Nitrospirales bacterium (assembly GCA_964559065.1). Lineage (GTDB taxonomy): Bacteria > Hydrogenedentota > Hydrogenedentia > Hydrogenedentales > CAILVY01 > CALEDJ01. The sequence goes on from CAZLII010000056.1 coordinate 6,445, forward strand.
ATCGCCCCAGAATTGCGGCTGCTGCGTCTTCCGGTTCTGGATACGTTGCGATTCAGTCCGCTGGCCTTTCCGCAAAACCCCTACCACCGCCTTATCAAGCACTATAAGGATGGCGGTCTCCTGCGGTTTCGCCGGAATGATCCGGAGTTGGATGCGCGCATCAGCCTGCAACTTCTTGGCGAAGAGGAAGCGGCATTTACATTGCTGAAGGATAATAGTCCGCATCTGCTCGCCGCGTGGCACTGGCTGCTTTCGGGGCATGCCGAAGACGCCGGATTCGCCAATTTCTTTACTGTCATCAGGGGCGCGCCCCCACCAACAAAAATGGCAGGCCATACCGCGATTGCCCGTTGTCTGGACGGATCGGCATGCGCGGTCCATGCCAACGCGATACTCGACACAGAACCCCATTCCGGGTGGCCCATGGCCTATGCGCTGGCATGGATTTCAGTGGCCGGCGGCAATTCGGTGATACCGCCGTGGGTGCGCCACGAGTTCCCCGAAGCCGCACACCTGGTTCGCAAACTTCGCGATACGCGTTGCACTGATTCCGCGTGCCGCTGGTGCGCCGAGCACCACAATCCCAAGCGGGTGCTCAAGCGGTGGTTTGGATTCTCCGCATTCCGTCCCGAACCGGCATGCGCGGATGGCTGTTCCATGCAGGAAGCGATTGTCGAGGCGACCATGCAGGGCGAACATGTTCTCGGCATTCTGCCGACAGGTGTCGGGAAATCCGTCTGCTATCAGGTTCCCGCCCTTTCCCGCTACGAAAACACCGGCGCACTCACCATCGTCATCTCGCCGCTGGTCGCGCTCATGGCGGACCAGGTTCGCGGACTCCAGGATCGGGGCATCACATCCTGCGCGGCGGTCAACGGATTGCTCTCCATGCCCGAGCGGTCGGATGTTCTGGAAAGGGTGCGACTCGGCGATGTCGCCATTCTTCTGGTGTCGCCGGAGCAATTGCGTAATCGGGGCTTTCGCAGGGCCGTCCAACAGCGTGAAATCGGGGGGTGGGTTCTTGACGAAGCCCACTGTCTATCGAAGTGGGGGCATGATTTTCGCACGGATTACCGCTACGTAGGCCGCTTCATCAAAGAATCGGCGGGAAAGGAACCTTTGCCTTGCGTATTGTGCCTGACCGCCACGGCGAAGCCGGACGTGGTGGCCGATATCCGGGGATATTTCCTGCAGACTCTCGGGGTGGAACTGCGCATTTTTAATGGCGGGGCCAGGCGACACAATCTTGATTTCTTCGTGCTGGAAACGACGCCCGCCCACAAACTCTCGGACATTCAGAAACTTCTGGAGACCTATCTGCCCGCAGATCAGCCGGGCGGGGCAATCATTTATTGTGCAACGCGCAACAGAACGGAAGAAATCGCCAAATTCCTTGTCGGTATGGGCTGGCCAGCGGCGCATTTCCATGCCGGACTCTCCCCGGAGACAAAAAAAACCACCCAACAACAATTCATATCGGGCGAATTGCGTGTTATTGCGGCCACCAATGCCTTTGGCATGGGCATAGACAAGCCGGATGTCCGGCTTGTCTTGCACGCCGACATCCCGGGTTCGCTGGAAAACTACGTGCAGGAGGCGGGGCGCGCGGGCCGGGACCAGCATGCTGCAACGTGCGTGCTGTTGCATTCTGAACAGGACATCGAACAACAGTTTGGGCTTTCCGCCCGTTCCCGCCTCCCCCACCACGAGATTCAGGCTGTCTTGCGTTCGCTGCGCCGATTGGCAAGGAGGCGTCGTGCGCCCAATGAGGAAACAGAGGTCATCGCGACGCCCGGAGAAATTCTTGCCGAAGACGAAGAGGAAACTTTCATCCGTGACTCCGCCACGGACGACACGCGCGTGCGCACCGCAATCGCCTGGCTCGAACAGGCCCGCCTGGTGGCGCGCGAGGAGAACCATTACCAAATCTTTCCGTCCACCCTTCGAACGCCCAGTTTGGCCGACGCGGACGCCCGGCTCGCCAAAGTTCCGATGCCCTATCGCGGCCAACTCCGAGCCATCGTGGAACTGGTCATGCACGCGGACCCTGTTGAGGGCGTAACGACCGATGAACTCATGGGGGTATCCCGGCTCTCTTCATCCGGTGTCGCCCGCGCCATGTACAACTTGGAGCGTTTGGGGATTGTGTCAAACGACTCCATTTTCACCGCACTGGTCCATGTCGGTGTGGAGAATGCCTCGCGAAAACGCCTGGAATCAGCAATGGCTTGTGAATCCGCGCTGATAGGACTCCTTCAGGAAATCGCCCCAGACCTGGCAAAAGGCGAGTCCTCGGCGCTTTATCTCCGTCGCGTTTCTCAACGTCTCAAGAGCGACGGCTTCACGCAGGCGATCCCGGAACGCGTGTATCGTCTCCTGCAGGGCATCGAATCGGATGGCCGCTCGGATGATCAACGCGCCGGCAGTATCTGGCTACGCAAGGTGGACGCGGAATCCGTTCTTCTGACATTGCAGCGCGACTGGGCTTCGCTCCGAAAGACAGCGGAACTGCGGCAGACGGCAGCAACACTTCTGTTGGAACATTTGCTTTCCCGGATTCCATCCGACCTGCGTGGAAGCGATCTGTTGGCGACAACTACGCTGGGAAATCTGCATGCCTCGGTGGAGTCGGACCTGGCCGTGAAGGCGCAGGCCAAAGACATCCCCCGGCTGGTCGAGCGTTCCCTCTTGTGGCTGCATGAGCAGGAGATTGTCCGTCTTGGCAGGGGATTGGTCGTGTTTCGGCCCGCCATGAGAATCCGGGTTGGGTCCGGCAGTGGCGCTTTCACGCGCAGCGATTATACAGAATTAAAGGACCACTACAACGAGCAGGTGGTGCAAATCCACGTGATGGCCGAGTATGCGCGCCAGGGGCTGCGCGCCGTGCAAAACGCCATGCGTTTGGTTGAAGACTACTTCAACTTGCGTCGTGAGGATTTTATCCGGCGCTGGTTCCCGCAATCCGCAAAATATTTGACGCGGCAAACGACAGGCGCCTCGTGGCGCGCCATCGTCGAAAGCCTCAACCGCGCGCAGCGGACGATCGTTACCGATGAACGGGAACAAACGAACGTGCTGGTGCTGGCCGGGCCGGGTTCCGGCAAGACCCGCGCACTCGTGCATCGCATCGCGTTCCTGGTCCGCGTGCGCCGCGAGAATCCGCGCGGCATTCTGGCCCTGGCCTACAACCGGCATGCAGCAGCGGAAATTCGACGCCGGCTCCGCGATCTGATAGGCGACGACGCCAACGGCATCACCGTGTTGACCTGTCATGCGCTGGCCATGCGGCTGACCGGCGCCAGTTTCGCCAATCGCAACATCAAGGAAGAGGATTTCAAGAAGGTCATTGCCGATGCCGTGCTCCTGCTCAAGGGAGAGGGCTTGCTGGCGGATGAGGCCGACGAGCAACGCGAGCGCCTGTTGGCCGGTTTCCGGTGGATACTGGTAGACGAATACCAGGATATCGGATTGGAACAATACGAACTCATCTCCGCGCTGGCCGGGCGCACATTGAGTGACGCCGACAGGAGACTTTCCCTCTTCGCGGTCGGCGACGATGACCAGAATATCTATGGTTTCATCGGAGCATCGGTTGAGTATATCCGCAGATTTCAAGAGGACTATCGCGCAAAACCCGAATACCTGATTGAAAACTATCGTTCCACGGCGAACATTATTGACGCATCAAACGCGCTCATTTCCAGGGCGAGAAACCGGATGAAGGCAAAGCATCCCATTGAGATTGACGAAGCGCGGCGGCGGGACCCGCTAGGCGGGATTTGGGAATCGCTCGATCCCGTTGCCGGAGGGCGCGTCCAGATATTGAATGTTTCCCCTTCCATTATCGAGCAGGCGGAACAGGTGATGCAGGAATTGCTGCGGCTCGCCGCGCTCGACCCGGAATGGCATTGGAGCAACGCTGCCGTTGTTGCCCGCAAATGGGAGTTGCTCAACCCGGTGATGGCGTTTTGCGAAGCCAACAAGATTCCCGTCCAACGCGCCGACCAGGAGCCGCCGCAGTTCTGGTGGCTCCGGGAAACGCAGCGCCTTGTTGAATGGCTTTCACAACACGACGATCGCCCCGTCATGCCGGATGAACTGGACGCATTTCTATGCGAACAGCCATCAGGCCCCTGGTGGGACCTGCTGACCGAAGCGATTGAACAATATCGGCTTGAATGCGGCGAGGGGCCGTTGCCCGCCTCGCATCTCCGGGAATGGCTCGCGGAATGGGGGCGCGAAGTGCGCCGGCGGCAGCGCGGGTTGCTGTTGCTGACGGCACACCGCGTCAAGGGGCTGGAGTTTGATCACGTCGCTGTGATTGACGGCGCATGGGAAGACCGCAATGCCAACGAGGACCCTGACGCGGCGCGCCGGCTCTATTATGTCGCCATGACCCGGGCGCGCAAGACCTTGACCCTTGCGCACGCAGGAGGGCGGAACAGGCTGCTGCGTGGATTGTCAGGCGTATCGTCGGTAATCCAACGTGATGCGCCGCCTGTTTCCGATCTCTCGACGGATTTGGATCGCGAGTACAAGATATTGACCCCTGCCGATGTGGACCTGAGTTTCCCGGGACGCTCACCGAAGAAAGCGCCTATTCACCGGAGACTTGCGGACCTGCAACCCGGCGATGCGCTACAACTCGCGCACAAGGATCGCCAGTGGTTTCTTGAGCACGAAGGCATAACGCTTGGCCGGCTTGCAAAGAAGTGTGCGCCACCGAAGGGGATGAAATGCATCGCGGCGCGCGTTCATGCCGTGCTGGTGCGCTTTGCGCGGGATGGTGACGAAACCTATGCCGATTCCCTGCTCTGTGACCGATGGGAACTCGTGCTTCCTGAATTGATCTATGAGCGACATACCCCCCGGAAAAGAAGCCCGTGAAGCCATCAGCGCGCTGTCTTCCCGCCCTGCTCTCCGGCGACCGGCCAATGCTGCGACGTGGAAAAATGAAAAATTGCTAACATTTTAGGCGACTGAAGCAATCCATTGCTCATTAGAGGCATTTGCGAAATGGGTGCTTTCAATGCCGGCGTCATTGAAAATCCGGGATATTTCCCACTTGTCCGCCAGGAAAAAGCCCATTTCGCAAATGCCTGTCATAAATGCCTGCGTTGCGCATGCCGTTTGTGATACAATATAGACGCAATGTTAGCTGGATTATAGATGTTCTAAGAAAACTGCGCAAGCCCTTGGATTGGGCCGGGGCGGGCGCCGGGAGTAACGTTTCGGAACAGGAATGTGGATTGTTAAGCAGGAGTGGAGGGGACGACCTTTGTCTTGAGAAGAGGCGAAGGTCTGTTTTTCTATCGGGAATGAACAGTCGCGCAGTCATGTTCGCTTTGTCAGGGATATGGCGCAGGATGGTGCGGGGCGTCTTTGACTCATTCGGGGAACGAGTGATAAGATTCCGCGCTTGAACTGGGGAATAACAGGAGGTTCTCAAGCCATGAAAACTACGATCACTGGACGTCACATGGAATTGATGTACGCGTTTCGTTCTTATATTGGCAATGCGCTGAA
>CAZLII010000057.1:0-11965 GCA_964559065.1 uncultured Nitrospirales bacterium
GACCGGGGGACCCGCGCTTTGCGGACCTCGTGGCGCGCTACGACGCGGAAATAGCGTTTGAGGATTCGAATCTCGGACGGCTCTTCGCGGGTATGCGCCGTTTCGGCGTGCTGGACAGGACGCTGGTTGTCATCACGGCGGACCATGGCGAGGAGTTTCTGGACCACGGCTACGTCGAGCATGCCTGGCGGGTGTACTGGGAGTCGGTGCATGTGCCGCTGATTATCCATGCGCCGCGCGCGCTTCGCCCCGCCCGGCTGCCGGACCGGGTGTCGCTTGTGGACCTGACGCCGACCCTGTTGTCTTTCGCGGAGATTCCCTACGCTGCAGAGGACTTTGACGGCACGGCCCTGTTTCGGAAGGAACAGCAACGATGGGTATTCACGCCGCACGGAAAACCCATCATCGCGGAAAACCTGATGCAGTCGCGCAACCTGGTCCGCATGGTGCAGGATCGCGATTATGCCTATCTCGCGGCGCAGAAATGGCTGAGTGTCGCGGAATGCTCCGAAGCCGCCGGCAAAGAACGGGAGATTCGCAAGGACCTGGCGACGGGCAAACGCCCGCTGACGGATATCTGGGGACCGGTGGTCCATGAAGAACTCTATAACATGGCGGAAGACCCGGGCCAACAGGTTAACATTATCGGGGATGCGCCCGCGGAGATTTCGGGGCGGATGCGGCGCATTTTGGAGGAATACAAGCAACGTTGCCCCGCACCGTTGACCGACCGGGATCGGGTGCTCCAGGAATTTGATGCGCTTTCACCCGCATTTCAGGAGTTGTTCCGGTCCCTGGGATATTTGGACAATATGAATTCCTCTCCCGAAGAATCGGGGACGCCGACATCGGAATCGCCGATGGACCCGGGCGTCGAAGAGCAGATGCGCACACTGGGTTACCTGTGATGACGGCGACATCCTGGCGAGAATACCTGTTCCCCACGGCGGTGGCGGCGCTCATCTGCGCGGCGGGAACGCTTCCCTACCTCTACGGCTATCATCTCGCCCATGAAGACGAGCGCTTCATGGGCGTGGTGGGGCGGGATGTCGCAGGGGCCAGCGGTTACTTGATGTTCATGCGCCAGGCGCAGGAAGGGCATTTTTTTCTTGAGAACCAGATGACGCCGGAGCCTCTGCCGCGCGCCTATGTCAATCTGGAATGGTGGTTCCTGGGAAGCCTGGCGAGATGGCTCGGCATTTCACTGGAGACCGTATTTCATCTCGACCGCATCGCCACGGTGTTTGTCTGCGCATGGGTTTTGTATTACGCCGTGTCGGTCGGTCTCTCCGGCGTTTTTGGGCGGCGCTTCGCGTTTTCCCTCATGATCTTTGGGTCCGGCGTGGGGTGGACGGTTTTTCTGATCAATCGCTGGACGTCACTGGATTTGAAAGTGCCCTTCGATATTCAGGGCGTCTGCGTGCTGGGATACCTGGTCAACAAGCCACACTTCATTCGCGGGCTGATCTGCGCCGCGCTCACCTGCGTCTTTCTCATTCGCGGGGAACAGACCGGAAAACGCCGCTATTTCGTGTACAGCGGGCTGACTGCGGCGGCGCATGCCATCTTCCGGCCCTACCACATCCCGGAAACATACCTGATGTACCTTGCCTTTCCCATGTTGCTGTGCGCGATTGAAGGACGCTTCCGCGCCACGCGTTTCGCCAATTATCTGCTTGCCGGACTCATTTTCCTGCCGGCCGCCGCGTATTTGCTCGTTACTGCATACAGCAACGTGCTTGGCATTGAGGGGTGGCGACGGCACAGCCCTTATTTGCTGGAGCATGTGTTGTGGCTGGGGCTGCCCTTTGTCGCGGCATGCATTTGTATTGTGTGCCAGGGCATCTTTCACGCCATCAAGAAAGACGACCCCGCCGGCGTGCTCATGGCGGCCTGGCTGGTCGTATGCTGGCTCATCGTCGAATCGGCCCCATACATCTTCTTCGGCCATGAATCCTCCTTCGGTGCGCTGATTGTCGCCCCGCCCATCCTCTTCGTCATGTGTCTGCCCGCCCTGTGGGAATGGACGCGGAACCGCATCCCGAATCTGCTCCCGGCGGACCGGGCCGCGCAGATGCTGCGTTGGCGCGTTTTCGCCGCCGTTGCATTTGTGCTGATTTGCGCCCTGTCCAATGTGATCGTGTACCGCCAGTTCTTTACTGTCCTGCGAAACCACGAATTAAGATGTCTGTACTATCTTCCCAATGACGTTTATCAAGCCATCGAATGGCTTGACACGCATGCGCCGCAGCCCACCGTAGTGCTGGCCCTGCCGGAAACCGCCCACTTCATCCCCCGCCTGACCAGGCACAAGGTCGTCTCTGCGCATGACATGCTCACAGGGCGCTTTGAGGAGAAGAACGCACAACTTGGGCGCTTCTTTTTTGAACCCGAAGATGAGGCCTTCAAGCAGTGGTTCGTGCGTCATTACGCCATCCAGTACCTCATTTTCGGCCCCAAAGAAGCATCTTTTGGGCATTTTCGCCCGGAGCGCATCACTTGGTTCCATCCGGTGTTCCAATCGGGACAAACTGCGGTTTATCGCGTGGTGTTGGCGTCATAAGTCTTTTATTATGAATTATTTATAATAAATGTCGGCAATTTACTGCATAGAAATAACCCGCTTCCCGGCCGTGTATGCGGTTGCACCTCAAGAAATACCCAAAAAAAGTTCTTGACATTCAGACTGGTTTGTGATACAAACTAGTTGTCAGTTGAAGAAGGGTGGCGGTGGCGAGAAGAGGTCTTTACCGTCCTTGGCTGGGCGGTGGGGCGTAACGCCCAATAGACGATTTCCTTTAGGTTTTGACGAAGGGAGGTGAAAGAATGAAGAAGTTGAGTATTGCCGGCTTGGCGATGATTGTGCTGGCGAGCGTGGCGGTGGGAAGTTCACTGAGCGTTCCGTGGTTCGTTGACAACGCACCGGAGGCAAACCGTGTTCCGGGTGTGGCCGCCGGCGTGATGGGCTTGATTACCCTGAAGAGCAACGTCACGACGACGTTGGTCTGCGAGATCACCTATTACGACCCCGATGGCCGTGAACTGGGACCCGTTCCTCCGAACAACACGTTCTCGATTGCGCCGCAATCTGCGCTGGCGTTCCGTCCTGTTGTGGCGGACCCAAGCCCGAACGCAACGTATCCGCCGTGGGACCCGCGTGCGGGTCAAGTGGGTGTGGCTGGTGGCCAGGAAGGCGCGCAGGGCGTGCTGGTGCCGGACCGTCCGCAAGATCTTGATCCGAGGCCGAATGGTTCAGCGACCATTCGGTGGGTGGGTGAAGCCACGGATGTGCAGGGACAGTACACCGCCATCCAAACGGCTACGGCGCCCGCAGGTTCAGCGCAACCCGGCGCGTATGTCGTTGTTTCCTACGCGCACCTGTTGCCGCCGGGCGTGTAATCCGGTCTATTTACAGGCGACGTGAGGCGAGAATGTCGGATGACATGCTCGCCTTTTTTGTTTTTTGCGTGGGTGCCTGCGCATATTTGGCGATCTGAAGAACCGCAATAGCATGTATCGCGCCCCGTTGGGGCGTGTGGACCACGTTAACCCTTAACTCAGCCCGCTGGGCGGGCTAGAGGAATGGCGCGCCGTTGGCGCTTTGCAAAGACACGTTTGGAAGGAGGAGAGAATCAGTAGTAATGATGCGGTGTGCTTGGGATTAAGAACTCGGTACGTTCAACGACTGATAAATAGAATAAAAATGCCACGCTCCTGAGCAACACGCTGCTTGAACCCCATCCCGGAAGCGACTACGCTGTGTATGCCATGAAAAAGAAGACCACAATACCGTCGCCGGAGGAGACGACCCGGATCATTCTGGAAAGCATCTCAGACGGGGTGTTTACCGTGGACCATGAGTGGCGCGTGACGGCGTTCAACCGTGCGGCGGAGGAGATCACGGGCATTCCCCGTGAAGAGGCCGTTGGCCGGAGGTGCTGCGAGGTGTTCCGGGCAAGCATGTGTGAGACGGATTGCGCTTTGCGGCGGACGATGGATTCGGGCAAAGCCATCATCAACAAATCGGCGTATATCGTGGATTCCCAAGGACGCCGCATTCCCGTCAGCGTGTCCACTGCGCTGCTGCGCGACGCGCGGGGCGCGGTGGTGGGCGGCGTCGAGACCTTCCGCGACCTGAGTCTGGTCGAGGAACTGCGCAAGGAAATCGAACAGCGTTATGAAATCGGCGATATCGTGAGCCGGAGCGCCTCGATGCGCGTTCTGTTCGACATGCTGCCGCAGGTGGCGGCCAGCGAGAGCACGGTCGTCATTCAGGGCGAGACTGGGACCGGCAAGGAATTGCTGGCGCGCGCCATCCACGGACTCAGCCCGCGCAAGGACAAGCCGTTCGTCGCGGTCAATTGCGGCGCGCTGCCGGACACGCTGCTGGAATCGGAGTTGTTCGGCTATCAGGAGGGCGCATTCACCGGGGCGCATAGAGACAAGCCGGGGCGCTTCGCGCTGGCCGAGGGCGGCACGTTGTTCCTGGATGAGATCGGCGATGTGAGCGCGGCCCTGCAGGTGCGGCTCCTGCGCGTGCTTCAGGAACGCGTATACGAACCGCTGGGCGCAACGAAATCCCGCAAGGCCGACGTGCGCGTGATCGCAGCGTCCAACAAGGACCTCGCGGAACTGGTCAAGATGGGACAATTCCGTCGGGACCTCTACTACCGCATCAACGTCGTTCGCCTTGAATTGCCCCCCCTGCGCGACCGCAAAGAAGACATCCCCCTTCTGGTGGACCGCTTCATCCGGCATTTGAACCGCGTACAGGACCGCGCCATTACAGGGATCGCCCCTGAAGCAATGTCGCTGCTGATGGCCCACGATTACCCCGGCAACATCCGCGAACTGGAAAACATTATCGAGCACTCTTTCGTGCTGTGTCCCGACGGCATGATCAGCCCCGCCTGTCTGCCGGACAGCATCACGTTGACACGGCGCGACACGGCGTCTCCTGCACCGGACAACTACGTCTCGGCCCTTCAGACCGCCGAAGCGCGCATCATCCTCGACGCCCTGGAACGATGCGGCGGCAATCGCAGCGCCGCCGCAAAGATGCTCGGCATGCACAAGAGCACCTTCTTTCGCCACGTGCGCGCACTCGGTATCTCCCTGCCGGCCAAAGATGGCCGTACAACCGCCGCTGGCAAAAAACGGCGCAGCACAAAAGAGGCGTAGCGTCCCGGGAACGCGAGGGCGCAGCAAAAGAAGACCCCATAGAAGCCAACCCCAGGCGCTTATCAACCACATCCGGCAAGTTCCATTACAGTCGCGAAATTGCGACTTTTTCTGCTCAAACAGTTGCAATTTCGCGCCTGAATAGCGCGCCCAGCCCTTCCGGCGTGCTTGCTCTGACTTTTTCTATCCCTTTTCCTTTCAGTGACTTAAAACACCATCCCGTCTTTGATGATTAAATTGGAATGGATCATGCTTACTACAGACATGCTGACTGACCAAGACACTCGAACACAGCGGGTCGCTGTAACCGTATGGGACGGGCGGGTCTCGCCGGTCTTCGATACGGCGCAGTGCGTGACGCTAAGCGACATCGCGGCGGGTGTGGCGGGCGCGCGGCGGGATGAGCCGATTCCCGGCGATACGCTGCAACACAAGATCGCCAGACTCCGCGAGTTGGGCGTGGACCTGCTGGTGTGCGGCGCGATCTCGCAGCCTGCGGCCGAGTGGCTTGCGGCGAGCGGCATCCGCCTGATCTCGTTTGTGTCAGGCGACGTGGACGAGGTGATTGCGGCAGTGGCCGCGCAACGCATCACGGACCCGTCGTTCGCCATGCCGGGATGCGGTTGCAGGCATCAACATGGCGCCAGACGGGGGCGTGGCTGCGCGGGCGGCGGGAAAGGCCGCGGGCGCGGCAGAGAACAACACTAAACCAGACGATGCAGGCCGACAGACCTGCGCATGAAAGAATGTCGCCCTGTGGAAATCAGGGTGACCCACTCAAGAAAGCGAGGAAAATCATGCCAAGAGGCGATGGAACAGGACCAATGGGAAAAGGAAAAATGCAGGGCGGTTCCGGCCGGCGCGGTCAGGGCCGCGGCGGCGGCAGAGGCGGCGGTGTTGGAGGCGGCGGCGGCGGCCCAGTTGGGTTCTGCGTGTGCCCGAAATGCGGCGCGCGCGCAGCGCACCAACGCGGCATGCCCTGCTCCGGTCAGCAATGCCCGAAGTGCGGGAACGCCATGACCAGGGAATAACGAAAACGAATCAGAAAGGAGGATATCTTTATGCCAGGTGGAGATGGAACAGGACCGATGGGAATGGGACCGAGAACCGGGCGCGGCTTGGGCTTCTGTGCAGGAAATGCCACAGCGGGATACGCCAACCCCGCGCCCGGCATGGGCTTCTTTGGCGGTGGCCGGGGTCGCCGAAACTGGTTTCGGGCGACAGGCATGCCGGGCTGGATGCGCTGGGGCGCGGCGCCGCTTGCGGCAGCGCCCGAGGCTGAACAACGCATCCTGGAAAACCAGGCCGCGCAACTCCAGGCCCAACTTGATTCAATCAAAGCGCGGCTGGACGCGATCAGCGGCTCGACATCCGGGAAATAACATCAACTTCCATGGGAGGAAAACATGCTTATCGCGATAAGTGCATCGGGTCCGACGCTGGAATCGCCAGTGGACCCCCGGTTTGGACGCGCCAAATACTTCATCGCATTTGACACCGACACAGGCGCATTTCAGGCGCATGACAACGCACAGCAGCGGGATGCGGCGCAGGGCGCAGGCATCCAGTCCGCCGAAAACGTATCGCGGCTGGGCGCGTCTGTCGTCATCACCGGCCACTGCGGCCCCAAGGCATTCCGGACATTGTCCGCAGCGGGTGTCCGTGTCGTGACCGGCGCGGAAGGCGCGGTTCGCGATGCCATCGCAGCGTTTCAATCCGGCGCGTTGAAGGTCGCGGATGCAGCGGATGTCGAAGGACATTGGATGTGACTTGGACCCAACGCCCACGCAAGGAGCGCCTCCCATGATCATTGCCATTGCCTCGGGCAAAGGCGGCACAGGCAAGACCACCGTCGCCGTGAATCTCGCCGCTGTGACGGCGCCGCCTGTGGCCTACCTGGATTGCGACGTCGAGGCACCCAACGGCCACCTGTTTCTGCGGCCGGACTTGGACAGCGCCAGAACGGTCGGTATTCCCGTGCCCGTGGTGGACCAGGAAAAATGCACGGGCTGCGGGCGCTGCGCGGAAGTCTGCCGCTACAACGCCCTGGCATGCGTGCGCGGCAAGGTGCTGGTCTTCGCGGAACTGTGCCATGGCTGCGGCGGGTGCACTTTTGCCTGCCCTGCGCGCGCCATCACCGAGCAGGATCGGGAAATCGGCGTGGTGGAATCAGGACGCGCCAACGGTATCACGTTTGTGCAGGGCCGCCTGAAAATCGGCGTCGCCATGTCTCCGCCGCTGATTCGCGCGGTCAAAGAAGCGATGCCGCGCGAAGGCATGGTGATTCTCGATGCGCCGCCAGGCACTTCGTGCCCGGTGATAGCCGCCGTCAAGGGCAGTGACTATGTGGTGCTGGTCACCGAAGCCACGCCCTTCGGGCTGCACGATCTGACCCTGGCGGTGGACACCGTCCGGCAAATCGGCATCCCCTTCGGTGTGATCATCAACCGCGCGGACCTCGGCGATGACCGCACGCGACAATACTGTGCGCGTGAGGAAATTCCGGTGTTGCTGGAAATTCCCGATGACCGGCGCATAGCGGAAGCCTATTCGCGCGGAATGTCGGCCGTGGACGCCGTGCCGGAGATGCGCCCGCTGTTTATTCGACTATCTGAAACAATTCGCGGGCTTGCGACAGCGGCGTCGGGCAGGAAGGAGCGCGTTGGATGAAAGAACTGGTCATCGTCAGCGGTAAGGGCGGCACGGGCAAGACCAGCGTGGTGGCGGCCTTCGCGGCGCTCGCGCCCAACCAGGTGCTTGCGGACTGCGATGTGGACGCCGCCGACCTGCACCTGCTCCTGCAACCGGAAATCCGGGAACGACATTTGTTCCGCAGCGGACACGAGGCCGTCATTCGCCAGCAGGACTGTATCGGATGCGGCGTGTGCCTGGTCTATTGCCGCTTTGACGCCGTGCGCCAGACCTCCGGCATAGACGCGGCCTGGATGTTCCGCATGACCCCCGTCAACTGCAATGAATGCGACTTCTGCGTGCGGTCCTGTCCGGTCAAGGCCGCCGACATGATCACCGCGATGAAAGAGGCCTGCGGCGATAGGGACAGGGCCACATTCATGATTGATCCCATCTCCTGCGAGGGATGCGGGGTCTGCGTGGATGCATGTCCCGCCAATGCCATTGATTTTCCGGAGTGCATTGCCGGGGAATGGTATCTTTCCGACACGCGCTGTGGTCCGATGGTGCACGCGCGACTCGGCATCGCCGCTGAAAACTCCGGAAAACTGGTCAGCCTTGTGCGGCAGGAAGCGCGCCGGGTGGCCGAGGCGGAGGACCGGGACTTCATCCTGGTGGATGGCCCGCCGGGAATTGGATGTCCTGTCATCGCGAGCATCACCGGGGCGTCGCTGGTGCTGATTGTCACGGAACCGACCCTCAGCGGGCGGCATGACCTCCAGCGCGTCGTGGAACTCACGCGCCACTTCCGCATCCCCGCCGCCGTCTGTATCAACAAATGGGACTTGAATCCCGATCTGAGCGCGCAGATCGAAACAGAAGCGACAGCGGCGGGCGTCACGCCGGTCGGAAGAATCCGATACGACGGGGCGGTAACCGCCGCGCAGATCGCCGGCAAGAGCGTCTTGGAGTTTACACGCGATGGCGCCGCCCAGGACATGGAAAAGGTCTGGAGTCAGGTGTTGCAATGCCTGAACGCAACTGCCGACACAACGGCGGCGGTGAAATGACACATATCGGAACGTGCCGGGTATGAAGGTGGAGTACATATCGCTCAAGGCTTATGAACGCTTTGAGAATCCAAGAAACATGGGCGCGTTGCCGGATGCCAACGGCCACGCCCGCATCACAGGCCCCTGCGGCGACACCGTGGAAATCTGGCTGCGGGTGGAAGACGGCTGGGTCAGGGCGGCCGCCTTCGTCACCACGGGGTGCGGTCCCTCGCGGGCCTGCGGGAGCATGGCCACGGAGTTGATCATTGGCCGCAGCATCCAGACCGCACTGGAATTGGAACAGGACGACATTCTGGAGGAATTGGAACCGTTTCCCGAATCCGCGCGCCATTGCGCGCTGCTCGCGGCGAACACGGTCAAAGCCGCCGCGCAGGATTTCGTGCAGCGACACACCACTTCCCCGGATAAAGAAAAGGCAAAAGAACCCGACATCGCGTCCGGAAAAGACGAGTCGGCGTAAGCGCGCCCTCAACCAACAAAGGAGATATCCCATGCGTATTGCCGTACCGATGGCAGATGGAAGACTCGCACTGCATTTCGGCCACTGTGAACAGTTCGCCCTTGTGGATGTGGACACCGCTTCAAAGCGCATCCTGGCGACAACGCTCATTGAAGCCCCGGAACACCAACCCGGCCTCTTGCCGCGCTGGCTCGCCCAAGAAGGCGCAAACATGATTATCGCGGGCGGCATGGGGTCCCGCGCGCAGAATCTCTTTGCCGAACAGGGCATCGCGGTGCTGGTCGGCGCCCCGGCAGAAACCCCGGAACGGCTCGTGCAGACCTGGCTCGATGGCGCCTTGCAGTCCGGCGATAACGTTTGCGACCACTAAACGGCATCCTGCCGCGTTCCTTACATGCGAATTTGGGACCCAACAATGCTCTTGACAAGATGGCGCAAGTGTGGCATGATAATTATGTGAAAGGTTGGGCGCATCGCCTGGGGTGCTGTTTTCGGAAAAGCGATGCGGGGTCAAAGGTGAACGGGAAAAAGGGAGGAACAACCCTTAGGGCAAGTGCAATGGCGCGCAACGCGCGCGATGGAACCCACCTTTACCAGAAATTCACAATCACGTATAATAATGCGTAAAGGTTGACCCAGATGGCGAACAGCGCACAGGGGACGACAATGACATTTGCCTATGATGCCTGGGGGCGGACCACCTCGAAGACGCTCGGGGCGAAGACGGCGGAGTATGCCTACCGCTATGGCGCGCGACTGCATGCGGTGACGAGTGACTTTTTCGATGAGGGGAATGTGACGTTTAGAAAAATGGGGACTGTACCAAGCGAGTCACGCCATCGGCGTGGCGAGACGGGACTGTCCCCATTTTTCCGAATACGCCGGCGGCGAAGCGCGGCGGCGGGCGGCGTCACCATGCGCTACCGCTGGGACGCGGGATGGAACATGATCAATGAAGAGGACGGCAACGGGACGCTGACGCGGACGTATTGGCATCATCCGCATGCGGGCGGCCGGGCGGCGCTGGCGCATGCGGACGGCGCGAACCCCGCCCAGGGCGCCTGGGGCTATTACCTCCACGACCACCTCGGCTCGACCCGCCGCATCCACAACCACACCAAGGAACGCATCGCGCGCTTCGACTACACCCCCTACGGCGAGTTGTTCCACGCCGAAAACCCCGGCGTCTCCACCCGCCGCTTCACCGGCCACGACTGGAGCGCCCCCGCGTCCCTCTACTTCGCCCCCTACCGCTGGTACAACCCCCGCACCGCCCGATGGCTCACCCGAGACCCCCTCGGCATGGTGGACGGGCCGAATGTTTTTAGCTATGTTGGAAGTAATCCGATCAACCAGATGGATTCTCTTGGTCTTTTTTGTACGCCGGTATTTAGACATAAGCGCTACACGAGTGCTTGGACGCCAATTCCAGGAACGGTCTCGTATACCGTGCTGTTTTTCGAGCTAATTAACTGGGCCCGATGGCAAAAAAGACAGCGAGAAGAACGCACGTATGTAATACAAATAGAATGGTATTGCCGCAAGAAAGACAAATGCGGCAATGTAACGACTTATTGGAAAACCACCTATAGCGACCCGCGCAAAGAATCCAGGTTGAACACCGTCGCAGAATTGATGGTCGGTGCTTCAGGGGATCATTCAGGTTGGTGTAGTGTAAATCCATGGACTGGTGTGTTGTATTGTAAGTGAGACCCTGTCGGCCCACCATGAAAACAAAAAACAAGACAGCATGTACAGAAAGGGAAAATTCTATGAAGGAAAGGATAGCAACATTTTTCTTTTGCGTATTGACATTAGTAGCTTGTCAGGAGCATATTTTACGAACTGAATCCATAAATGTGGGTATTCAGGTTCTGGATGCTCAAGAATTGCCGGTCAAGCACTATGATATCGCCATATTGCCAGGACGTGATTCAAACACACCATACTGGGAGAAAACCGAACGCACACGTTTCACAGTAAAAGTGACAATATATGAGGACCCGGCAAGGTTTTTTCCGGTGATTTCGGAGGACGGAGTATGCGGTTTTGACGGAATAGACAAAGCCGACATATATACTGTGCTTATTCGCATTGAAGACAAAGAATACAGCATAGTAGTGGATTCCAGTGATTTTTTTGACGGTGTTGTTATTGCGTTTCGCATAGAAGAGAATGACACAATATCCAAAAGCACCGTCAAGTTATCACGCGAAAAATACATTCAACACTTTGCAACTTTGTCACTGCCATCCCTCTAAAAAGAGTAAAGAAAAAGAGGGAAAAAGAGGGATAACCAACTATTGTCTGATTTTATCGACTGAGGGCACGACCACGCATACTCGCTTGGAGGGGGTGGAACATGATCAATGAACAGAATGGCAACGGGACTCTGACGCGGACGTATTGGCATCACCCGTAGGCGGGCGGCGTATGCGGAGTGCTGAATGCGGAGTGCGGAGTGCGGAATGCGGAATGCGGAGCCACCACGCCGACCGAAGGTTTTTGTTGTGGCCGGTCTCCGGACCGAGCCACCACGCCGACCGAAGGTCTCCAAAAGGCCCGCCGTCAAAACCGCTGGGAGACCTGCGGTCGTATCCGTGGCGCGGTTCCGCCTTCG